>QMVA01000006.1 GCA_003660865.1 Candidatus Nanohalarchaeota archaeon
AAGGCCTTGCAGAAGAAGCGCCAGAGGTCTACAAAGACATAGATGAAGTAGTAAAAGTAAGCCACGAACTGGGCATAGGAAACCCCGTGGCAAAAGTAAAACCCCTTGGCGTAATAAAAGGATGACTTTACCCGAGAATATCCCAAAACAACCCTTACCATTAATCAAACATCCCTTATTCACATACCACCCAACAAAATTCCAAAACACCCACAAAAACCTTTATAAATCTAATGCCCCATAAAGAGAGATATTGCCAATTCCTACCGCAAACATCACCCATAAATTGGCATAAACATTGCTAAGAGTTCTAATTTTCAAAAAAAAAGAGAACCAGCAAAACCTCACAGAACCTGTAAGGTTTTAAAAAATTAAATATCAAAATCCATTGTCTTAAAAGATAACCGGATTCTGCAACAAACCACACAATACAGCAATTACTACAGCAAAAGACACAAACCATACACATCAAAGGCTGTACAAAAAAAAGGCGCCACTAAGCAACCCTGCTCATGCGCCGCACAAGGTGTAAAAAAATGGCAACAATACGTCATCCAAGACGAGGCTCAATGGCCTACGCTCCGCGAAAACGCGCAAAACGAATATACCCCAGGGTAAAGACAACACCCGCAAAAACAGGTGAACCAAAACCCACAGGCTTCGCAGGCTACAAAGTAGGCATGACCCAAATTACAATGATTGATGACCGCAAAGAAAGCCCCACTCACAATCAGGAAATCGTAATACCCGTAACAGTTCTCGAAACACCGCCACTCAAAGTAGCAGCCATAAGAGCATACACAGACACTCCTTACGGTCAAAAAGTCCTAAAAGAAATATGGCAGGACAAACCCGACAAAGAACTCGACCGAAAAATAGATATCCAAAAAAAGAAACACAAACAAGACGCACTCGACAAACTCGAGAACATCTCAAAATACACTCTCATAGTACACACAACACCAAAAATCGCAGGGCTAAGCAAAAAAAAGCCAGAACTGTTTGAAATAGGCATAAACGGAAACTTGAAAGACACACTCAAATACGCAAAAGAAATACTCGGAAAAAACATAACCGCAAAAGACGTATTCAAAGACGGCGAACTCACAGACACAATCGCAATAACCAAAGGTTATGGCTTCCAGGGCTCAGTAAAACGATTCGGCGTAAAACTCCTTGCCAAAAAATCCCAGAAAGTCATAAGAAAAGCAGGCAATCTCGGCCCATGGCACCCCCACAAAACAAGAAGAACCGTACCACAGATGGGGCAGATGGGCTTCCACAAAAGAACCCAGTTCAACCAGCGCATCCTGAAAATAAGCGACGACGCAAAAGACATAAACAAAGACGGCTGGAAAAACTACGGGCTCATAAAAACAAACTACATACTAATAAAAGGCTCAATACAAGGTCCGGCAAAACGCCTGATTCGCCTAAGACCAGCATCAAGACCAAAAAACAGCCCAAGCGAACCAGAAGTCACAAGCATAATACTATAAGTGATACGCTATGAAAACACAAATCCTCTCACTTGACGGCAAACCATCAGGAACAATAGAACTCCCGCCGCAGTTCAGTGAAGAACACAGACCGGACATAATAAAAAGAGCATTTTACTCAATCCAGAACAACAAAAGACAACCATATGGCACAGACCCACTGGCAGGCCTCAAAACCTCAGCACAATTCATCGGCAGAAGAAGAGCATACGGCTCACACCAGAACCGCGCAATGCACAGGACAAAAAGAATCAGAAGCGGCTCCGGATACCTGACCGGCAGAGCAAGAGAAGTACCACAAGCAGTAAAAGGCCGAAGAGCCCACCCCCCAAAAGCAGAAAAGAACTGGACACAAAAAATAAACAGCAAAGAACGCCTCCTCGCTATCCGGTCAGGCATAACCGCAACAGCAGACGCAGATCTCGTCAAAAAAAGAAACCACCAGATCAACAACATAAAACTCCCGATAATAATCGACGACAAAATCAACACATTAAAAAAGACAAAAGACGTAAAAGACATACTCGAAAAAATCGGTCTTAAACCAGAACTTGAACGCACAGAACAAAAAAAGATCCGCGCAGGCGTCGGTAAAACCCGCACAAGAAAATACAAAAAAAAGGTCGGTCCCCTAATAGTCACATCAGGTGAAACAACCCTCAAAAACACAGCAAAAAACATACCCGGCATAAACATAGCATCGGTAAACACACTCAACGCAGAACTGCTCGCACCAGGCGCAGAACCAGGCCGCCTGACAATCTGGACAAAATCCGCAATAGAAACACTAAAAAAAGAAAAACTATACTTACAATAGATGATAAAAAATGACAGACAAAAAAGAACCCGAATCTGTAAAAAAAGAACAGGACAAAGAACCAAAAACTGAAACCACAACATCATCTGAAGAAAAACATGCAGAAACACCCCAAACCACAAAAGACAAAGAACCAGAGAAAACCAAAAAAGAAAAGTCAGCCAAAGCAAAAGAAAAAAAACAAGAACCAAAACAAGCCCAAAAAGAAACACCCAAAGGCAACTGGGACCTCCTGAAATTCCCCCACCTCAGCGAAAAATCAATCGCAAACATCGAACTCCAGAATAAAATAGTATTCATAGTAAAATCATCATCAAAAAGAACAGAAATAAAAAAAGCAGTCGAAACAATGTTCGACGTAAAAGTAGAAAAAGTTAACATGCTAACAACCACAAAAGGCCACAAAAAAGCACTGGTGAGACTAAAGCCAGACTACTCAGCCCTTGACATCGCAACAAGATTAGGTATGATGTAATAACAATAACAACATATAGTGATAAAAATGGGAAAACGAATAATCGCCCAAAGAAGAGGAAGAGGCTCAACCCTATACAGAGCAAACAGCCATCGCTATCTTACTCAGGTAAAATACGACAATAAAATAAACACAAACACACAAGCCACAATAACAGACATACTAAACGACCCTGGAAGAAACGCACCGGTCGCAAAAATAAAATTCAAAGACAACACAACCACACACACACTAATCTCCGAATGCTCTAAAACAAAAGACACAATATCCATCGGCAAAGACGCAAAAATAGAACTAGGCAACATTTTACCCATCGGAAAAATTCCCGAAGGAACACCAATATTCAACATAGAAACAAGACCCAACGACGGCGGAAAACTCGTCCGCTCAAGCGGCACCTACGCAACAATCTCATCACATGACACAAGCAAAACAGTAATAAAGCTACCCTCAAAACAATTCAAAGCACTCAACCCCAACTGCAGAGCAACAATAGGCATAACCGCAGGCGGAGAACTAAAATCAAAACCATACCTCAAAGCAGGCACAAAATGGCACACCATGCACAAAAGAGGTAAACTCTACCCAAGAACCTCTGCAAGAGCAATGAACGCAGTTGACCACAAATTCGGTGGCTCAAACTTAGGCGTCACAAAAACAGTATCACGCAACGCACCACCGGGTCGTAAAGTAGGTACAATCGCCTCAAAACGCACAGGCAAGAAAAGATAAAAAAATTAAGGTGTAAAAATGGCAAAAAGAAAACACAAAACCACGGCACATGAAATCAAGGAATTCAAATTCAGGGGACTCACATTTGAACAGGTCACCGCACTAGAACTCAATGAATTCATAAAACTCATCCCTTCCCGCGAAAGAAGATCAATAAAACGCGGCTTCACAGAAATAGAAAAAAAACTCATAAAAAAAGCAACTAAATCAAAACCAAATGACTTCATAAAAACGCACGCACGCGATATGATAATCCTACCTGAATTTGTAGGTAAAAGATTTGGCATCCACAACGGCAAAGAATTTGTTGCCGTAGACATCTCAGAAGAGATGCTCGGTCACCGTCTCGGCGAATTCGCACAGACAAGAAAATCCGTAAAACACACAGGACCAGGCATGGGAGCAACAAGATCAAGCAAATTCGTACCACTCAAATAATAAAAGTGACATAATATGTACCCCCTAAAAACCGACCCGAAAAAACAAGCTAAAGTGTGTGCAAGACACCAGCGCATCTCAAAAAAGCACACAACTGAAATCGGTCGCTTCATAAAAGGCATGAAAGTCGAAAGCGCAAAAACATACCTCAATCAGGTACTAAAGAAAAAAAAAGCAATCCCCTACACAAAATACAACACAAACCTCGGTCACAAAAGAGGCATGGGTCCGGGCAGATATCCCTTACTCGCCACAAAAAAAATGCTTGAACTCTTAAACAGCGCCCAGAAAAATGCAGAATACATCGGCCTTGACACAAAAGCCCTTATTATCACAAACGTCTGGGCAGCAAAAGGCAGTTCATACCAACGCCCCCGCCGCACACGATTCAGCGGTCAGGAAATAAAAAGTACAAACATCTCACTAATAGTAGAAGAAGGTAAACCGCATGATTGAGCGCAAATTCATAGAAAAAGGCATCCAGAAATCAGAACTGGAAAAATACCTGAACAAAACACTCGAAAGAGCAGACTACAGCCACTCAGACATCAAAAGAACACCCCTCAACACAAGAATCGTAATCTATGCAGGTAGACCAGGCGTAGTCATAGGTCACGCCGGAACAAAAATCAACGAAATGACAAACGACCTCAAACACAAATTCAACATAGACAATCCGCAAATAGAAGTCAAATCAGTCGCGAACCCTGCACTTGACGCAAAAGTAGTCGCAAAACAAATCACATCAAGCCTTGAACGCGGCACAAAGCACAGGCAAATCGTCAACATCATGCTCAAAAAAATAATAGAAGCCGGTGCAATCGGCGCAGAAATCACCGTCTCCGGAAAAATAACTGGCTCACGATCGCGCACAGAAAAATTCATGCGCGGCTACCTCAAGAAATGCGGTAACACCGCAGACGTCCACACCCAGACTGAAATGGAAAGAGCAGTATTAAAAGCAGGTACAATAGGCGTCAAAGTCAAACTAATGAGCACAATGCCCTCCGTCCTCTCAATAGAAAAAAGAATCCTTGAAACAGCAAAAGAAAAAGAAGATGAAGAAAAAGACAAAAAAGCAGAAACAGAAAAAGAAAATAAAGACAACCAAAAAACAGAACCAAAACAAGACAAAAAACAAAAAAAAGAAGATGCGAAACCAGAACCCACAAAAGAAAAAAAAGAAAAGCCAAAAGCTAAAGAACCTGAACCAAAAAAAGAAGAAGCAAAACCAGAACCAAAAAAAAACGGACCGAAAGAAGAACAGACCAAAAAACAAGAAACCGAAAAGAAAGACGAAACCAAAAACGAAACACCTGCAAAAAAAGAAGAAAATAAAAAAACAGCACCCAAAAAAGAAGAACCAAAAAAATAAATAATATTCACGTGATATCATGGCAATAATCCGCTTCAAGGCAATGAAAAACCTGAAACAAAAAGACCTTGAAAAAAAAGAAGAAGATCTCCGCCTTGAACTTGCCAAAGAAAAAGGCAAGATACACATCGGAAGCGTCCCCGAAAACACAGGGAGACTAAAACAGATAAAAAAAACCCTCGCAAGAATACTAACACTAAAAAATCAGAACAAACCAAAAACAGGAAAAAAGAAAAAAGGAGTGACGAAATAAATGCAAGATACGTGCCCTAAATGCGGGTTGCCAAGAGAGCTATGCGTGTGTGAAACCATCTCAAAAGAAGCACAGAAAATAAAAGTATACACAATAAAAAAGCGATTCGGAAAACTATCAACAGTCATCCGGGGCTTAGACGAAAAAACCATTGACCTGAGAAAACTAACAACAACACTAAAATCACACCTTGCATGTGGCGGAACATCAAAAGACGGGAAAATCGAGCTACAAGGCAATCACATATCAAAGGTCAAAGAACTATTGATCAAAGAAGGTTTCAGCGAATCCATGATTGAATAAAAACCCTCAAGATGAGAACTGTGCCCGCAAATCCAAAAAACATCACAAGACACGAACTAATCAACTTGGAAGCAAAAATATTGACATCCAAAGACTTAAATATGCTTCATCTGACAGGCACAATAATCAACGAAACACAAAAGACACTAACCATAAAAACCAAAAAAAAAGCAATAATAACCGCAAAAAAAGACAATACATACAAAATAACACTCAAAGACAAAACACAAGTAAAAATCAACGGCAAACTCCTATACGGACGTCCCGAAGACAGAATAAAGAAAAAAACAAAAAACAAATGGAAATTGGTGTAAAAACATGAAAATAAAAAACATCGGAATCCCAACAAAAAACAAGCCAAAAGAAGAATGCAGCGACAAAAACTGCCCCTTTCACGGCAGCCTCAAAGTAAGAGGAAGAACGTTCTTGGGCACAATAATATCAGAAAAAATGGACTCAAGCGTCATAGTAAGCTGGTCATACACAACATCCCTCCCTAAATACGAACGCTTGATGCGCAACAACTCAAAGATAGCAGCGCACATTCCGCCATGCATCCATGCAAAAAAAGGCGACAAAGTACTAATCTCAGAATGCAGACCCTTAAGCAAAAAAAAATCATTCGTAGTCATCGAAAAAACAGAATAATCCAGTGATAACAATGAAAGCAATATCAACCAAAACCACAAAAGGCATCAGGATCGGCACACGCCTTAAATGCATCGACAACACAGGCGCAAAAGAACTCGAAGTGATATCCGTCAGGGGCTTCAAAGGCACACGCCGCAGAACCCCACAGGCTGGCATCGGTCAGGTAGTAATATGCGCAGTCAAAAAAGGCAACCAGAAAATAATGCACGAAACAGTCAAAGCAGCAATCGTACGCCAAAAAATGCCATACCGCCGCCCGAACGGCACCCACATCAAATTTAACGACAACGCAGCAATACTCCTCGACGACAAACTTGACCCCCGCGGCAAAGACATCAAAGGCGTCGTAGCAAAAGAAGCAGTCGAGCGATTCACAACAATCGGGAAAATCTCAAAAATAATAATCTAACGTGACAACAATGAAAGCCAAATACTCAACCGCATGGAAAAACAGCACAAAGCCAAACAAACAGCGAAAATACGCACACAACGCACCGCTACACATCAAAAACAAATTCCTGTCATGCAGCATAACAAAATCCCTAAAAAATGAACACAACACAAAACACATAAGAGTAAAAACAAAAGACACAGTCAAAATCCTACGCGGCGAACACAGAGGCAAAACAGGCGAGATAACAAAAGTCAACGTAAAAAACGCAACAGTACACATAAAAAACATAACAAGAAAAAAAGTAAACGGTCAGGACGCGCACATCCCCATAAAACCATCCAACATCCAGATAATAGAACTTGACCTAAAAGACGAAAAACGCCTCAAATCCTTGAGAAAGAAAAACGAACAAAAAAAGACAACTGAAAAACCAAAGAAAGAAAAAAACAAAATTGAAACAAAAAAAGAATAATTGCGCACACAAGATACACCACAGTAACATAAACCGAAAAAACACAGGTGTGCGCTTGAGCGAAGCGAAACGCACTTAATCGCCAGCCTTCTACAAGGCTGAAAACAAAAGAGTTGAAAATCATGCACTTAAAAAGACTAGCAGCACCAAAACACTTTCCCATAAGAAAAAAAGAATACAAATTCACAACAAACCCCAGAGCAGGACCCCACCAAAAAAAACAGTGCATCCCAATCCAAATAATACTAAGAGATATACTAAAAGTCGCAGCAACTGCCAAAGAAGCAAAAAAAATACTCAAAAACAAAGACCTCCTAATAGACGAGAAATCCCGAAAAGACCCCGGATACCCAGTAGGCCTCATGGACGTAATCGCAATCCCGAAAACGAAAAAATACTACCGAATAATCCCGAAAAAAGGCAAGCTAACCCTCATAGAAATACCAAAAGAAAAATCAACAATCAAACTATGCAAAATCACAGGTAAAACAACAACAAAAAACAATATCACCCAACTAAACCTCCACGACTCAAGAAATATACTAATAAAAAACGAAAAAGACGCTAAAGCATACAAAGTCGGCGACACAATCGAAATAACGCTGCCTGACCAGCAGATAAAAAAACACCTAAAACTCGAAAAAGGCAACATTGGCCTAATAATCCACGGAAAGCACGAGGGAGAAAACGGAAAAATAAAAGAGATAAAAAAAATCATGGGTCTCCAGAAAAACAAAGCAACACTTACAACAGCCAAAAAAGACATAGAAACCCTCAAAGACCACATATTCGTAATAGGAAAAGACAAACCAGAAATAACAATAGAGTGATTCAGATGCCGGACAAAAACCAGATGACAGTAATATACACAAGCAAAGTAACCCTAAGCATCTCCACAGGAGAACCCGGCGAAAGTGTGGAAAAAGCATACACCTTAGCAGAAAGACTCACCAGCCAGAAACCAGTACGAACCCTTGCCACAAGAAAAGCGCGCACATTTCGCATCAGACGCGGCCTTCCCATCGGCGTAAAAGTCACAATGAGAAAAGAAAAAGGAATAGAATTCCTGAAAAAAATCCTTCCGGGCATAGGTAACCACATAAGCCCCTACAACTTCGACAACAACGGCAATTTCAGCTTCGGCATCAAAGAATACCTATCTATCCCCGGCCAAAAATACGACCCGAAACTCGGGATGATCGGCATGAACATAAACATCACACTCGAAAGACCGGGCTACAGAATAAAAAGACGCAAAATCAAAAAAGCAAAAATCTCAAAATCCCACAGAATAACAAAAGAAGAAGCAATAGAATATGCAAAAACCAACCTCAAAATACAAGTGATGTGATACAATGAGCGACTACAAAAAAACCATGAAAACAATAAAATCGAAATCCAAACTACTAAGATTCGAAAAAAATAACATACCTAAAAAAAGAGATCATGGACTGTCACAGGCAGTATGCAGGATATGCGGCAAAAAAGGAATGGGTGTAATACGAAAATACAACCTGAACTACTGTAGACGATGCTTCAGAGAATACGCAAAAAGCGCAGGATTCAAAAAATACAACTAAAATAATAATAATAATAACATAATAATCAAACAAAAATGAAAAAAACAAGGTGTACAAAAATGATGCATAATCCCCTCTCAGACGCGCTATCCATAATCAAAAATGCAGAAAAAGCAGGCAATCAGGAATGCACAGTAAAACACGTATCAAACCTGCTAAAAGACACACTAAAAATAATGAACAAACATGGATACATTGGCAACTACAAAGAAATCGAAGACAACAAAGGCAACCAGATAAAAATAAAATTAATCGGCAAAATAAACGATTGCAAAACAATACTACCCCGACAGCCCATAAAAAAACACGAATATGAAAAATGGGAAAAAAGAACCCTCCCCGCAGCAGGCGTAGGCACGCTGATAATTTCAACATCAGAAGGCACAAAAAGCCACCGCGACACAAGAGACCGCATAGGTGGATTCCTCATAGCATATATATACTAAACACAAAACAACGGTGACCCGGATGGAGACAACAATAACACTATCAGAAAACATCAAACTAAAAAAGGAAGATATGACAATAACAGTAGAAGGTCCAAACGCCACACTCAAAAAAACCTTCGCACACCCGCGCATCACAATATCACAAAAAGACAACATCGTCAAAATAAAGACCGACTCTGCCAAAAAAAAAGACAAAGCATCCTTAGGCACATGGACTGCTCACCTCAAAAACATGATTAAAGGCGCAGAAAAAGACTACGAATACCACCTAAAAATACTCTACACACACTTCCCAATGACACTAAAACAGGACGCAGACGCAATCATAATCACAAACTTCATGGGTGAAAAAGGCACAAGAAAAGCACATATAAAAGAAGACGTAAAAGTTAACCTAGGAAAAGAAGAAATAACCATCACCGGACCGTCAAAAGAAAAGGTAGGTCAGACGGCCGCAAACCTTGAACAGGCATGCAGGGTGAAAAATAAAGACATAAGAATATATCAGGACGGTATCTACATCACAAAAAAAGGATAAAACAGATGATAAAAATGACAAGCACCATAATAGACCTGCTCAAAAAGCGCGAGCAAATAAAGAAAAAAAAGCCGCACTTCATAAGAACAGACGCAGGCACCGTAAAACGGCTCCAAAAAAAATGGAAACGTCCAAGAGGCCGCGACAACAAAATCAGGAGGCGACTAAAAGGTCGTCTTGCAAGCCCAAGCTACAGCTCACCAAAAAAAGTAAAAGGCAGACACCCCAACGGTCTCATCGAAATCTTAATCTCAAACCTGAACGATTTAGACAACCTTGACAGCACAGAACACACAATCCGCATCCGTGGCACAATCGGCAACAAAAAGAAAAGAACCATCATAAAAAAAGCAAAAAAACTCAAACTCCACATACTCAACCCGGGAATAAAACTAAAAACAAAGCCAGTAAAGGAAAAAAAAGAGAAAAAGAAAGAAACAGAAACCCAAAAGAAACCAGAAAAAACAAAAGAACAGAAAACAACCCCGGAACAATCCGAAAAACAAGATAAGCCTGCAAAAAAAGAACAGGAACAAGCCAAAGAAAAACCAGAACAGCCTACAAAAGAAAAAAAAGAGAAGCCCAAAAAAGAAAAAAAGCAAACAACAGTCAAAAAAACCGTAAAAAAAGACACAAAACAGACAGCGACAAAAGCAACACCTAAACCACTAAAAGCTAAAAAAACAGCAGACAAAAGCTCAAAAAACAAGTAACCTAAATCGATAATTCAACCATTCACAAGGTTGAAAACCAAAGAAATAATCTGATAACATGACATCAATAGCATTTTTACACATGGGAAAAGACCACTGCCCACGCTGTGGAACAATCGGCGACAAAAAAAAAGAAGGCCAGATAGAATACCTAAAATGCCCGTTTTGCGACACAGAATACACAAATGAAATCATATTAAGACTTGGAGAAAAAGAATTCACACTCGATAACAACTAAAAAATGAACTGACAGTGATTTACATGAACGTAAGAAGCCAACGAAACATTGCAAAAAACATCCTGAAAGTAGGTAGAAACAAAGTATGGATTGACCCGGAGAAGATAAGCGAAATACAGGAAGCCATAACAAAAAATGACGTCCGAAAACACATCAGTGAAGGCTCAATCGCCGCAAGGCCAATCATAGGCACAAGCACCGCAAGATCAAAAAAAATAAAACTGCAGAAAAAAAAAGGCCAAATGACAGGACATGGTAAAAGAAAAGGAACAAAAAACGCACGAATACCCTCAAAAAGAATATGGATCACAAAAATTCGCTCACTAAGAAAAGAACTAAACAACCTGAAATCAAAAGACAAAATAAAAACAAGCGAATACAGGCACCTCTACCTAAAATCAAGCTCTGGTGTCTTCAAAGACAAATCATCCCTTCATCTTTACATAAAAAAAATGAGACAATAAACATAAAATATACAATGTGACAATAATGGACGCAAGATATAAACTCAACTTCAAAAAACGAAGAAGCGGCAAGACAAACTACAAAAAGAGGTACAACCTCCTACTTTCAAAAGAGCCGCGCATAGTCATAAGAATAACAAACAAACAAATAATAATTCAGTCAGTCAAATACAAAGAAAAAGGAGACGAAACCATAGCACAAGCCAACTCAAAAGAACTAACGTCCTACGGATGGACACAGACACAAAAAAACACACCCTCAGCATACCTCACAGGTCTGCTCTGCGCAAAAAGATCCATAGACAAAAAAATAAAAACCGCAATCATCGACTTCGGGCTCCACACCACCCACGCAAAAGGCCGCATCTTCGCAGCAGTAAAAGGCATCATTGACGGCGGCATAACCATAGCACACGACACAGAAAAAGACATATTCCCAGATGAAAAAAGAATCACAGGCACACACCTGAAAAAAGACAGCACAAAAGAATACGAAAAAGTAAAAGAAAACATCCTAAAAATGAAAAAAGAAAAAGACACAAAACCAAAAGCAACCAAAAAAACAACTGCAAAACCACCAAAGAAAGAAACCAAAAAGAAATAATCACAGGCTATATAGAGCAAAGCAAACAAGTGACCTAAAGCAACGCTTTACAGTCGCTCTGATAACCAACCTTTCAGAAGGTTGTGATTAGCCTTTCAAAAGGTTGACAAAAAAACAAAAGTGAAAAACATGAGATACGAAAAGGAAACTAAACCCTGGACCCCTAAAACAAGCCTTGGCAAAAAAGTAATAAGCGGGGAAATAACATCAATAGAAGAAATATTCAAAAAAAACTATGTAATAAAAGAATCCGAAATCATAGACTACCTCGTACCAAACATCGAAGATGAGATAATCTACATCGGTGGAATGCCCGGCAAAGGCGGCGGTAAAAAAAGAACACCACTAAGAATCACAACCCGCATGCACCAGTCGGGCAGAAAAAGAACACTGCACGCGCTCGTTGCAGTAGGCAACAAAGACGGCCTGTTAGGCATCGGTTACGCCACAGGCAAAGACGCCCTAAGCGCAATCACAAAAGCAACAACACAGGCAAAACTCAAAATCATTCCAATAAGACGCGGCTGCGGCTCATGGGAATGTGAATGCAGAGGTGCACACTCAATCCCATTCAAAACACAGGGAAAAGTAGGTTCCGTAAAAGTACGCTTAATACCTGCCCCGCGCGGCATCGAACTATGCGTAGCACCCGAAATTAAAAAAATAATCCGACTTGCAGGCATCCGCGACCTGTGGACAAAATCAATGGGACAAACAGACACACGAATAAACTTCGTAATGGCAAACTTCAGCGCACTAAAAAACCTCAATAAACTAAAAACAACCCCGGAATCAATAAAAACAACAGGCATGATTGAAGGCCCAAACACCGCAATAACCCGGCCAGAACCAGTAAAAGAAGAATCAGAACCAGAAGAAACATCAGAACCAGAAAAACAGTCAAAAGAAAAAGAAACACCAAAAGATACCAAAAAAGAAGATACTCAAACTGAAACAAAAAAAGAACAAAAAGAAACTACAAAAACAGAGAAAGAAGAAAATCAAACTGAAACAAAAAAAGAACAAAAAGAAACAGCAAAAACTAAAAAACAGGAAGACAAACCAAAAAAAGAAACAAAGACAAAAAAATAAAAGGTAACAAAAATGTACGCAGCAATAAGAATCCGGGGAACAGCAAACATCACAAAAGAAATACGAGACACAATACATATGCTACGCCTAAACAAACCTAACCATTGCATAGTCATCCCCGAAACAGACACAAACAAAGGCATGCTCAAAAAGGTAAAAGACTACATAACATGGGGCGAAATAGACCAAAAAACCCTCGAAGTACTCATTGCCAAACGCGCAAAAATATCCTCAACAAAAAAACCAGACCCAAAAAACCTAAAAACAATAACAGAACAAATCAAAAAAGGACAAATAAAAGAATCCGGTATCAAGCCAGTATTCCAACTATCACCCCCAAGAAAAGGCTTCGAAAGAAAAGGAATAAAAAAGACATTCAACCAGGGCGGTGCACTCGGCTACCGCAAAGACAACATAAACACACTCATCCAGAAAATGCTATAAATATTCATACTCAAGTGATACAATGACCACAAATAAAAAAAGTAAATGCAACAAACTCCGCGGCTCAAGAACCCATGGTTGGGGCAGCCCGAAAAAGCATAGGGGCGCAGGCTCAAGAGGTGGTGTAGGAAACGCAGGCGCAGGCAAAAAAGGCCAGCAGAACATGACAACAATACACAAAAAAGGCACCAGAATAGGGAACTACGGATTCAAAAGACCACCCACAACCATAAACAATCCAAAAACAATCAACTTAGACGACCTCGAAAAACACATAAGCTTATACATCGCAAAAGGATGCGCAAAACAAACCAAAGACACAACAGAAATCAACGCAGCCAAACTCGGCTACGACAAAATACTTGCAAGAGGAAAACCCTCACTCAAACTAAAAATAACAGCAAAAGAATTCTCCAAAAGCGCAGAAGAAAAAATAAAAAAAGCGGGTGGAGAAACAATAACAACAACCAGACAAAAAGAGACGCAGGATAAAAAAGAGCCACCAAAAAAATAACATAAACACCCTAACAAGACAGCGTGAACAAAATGGATTACGAAGCACTGCTCCAGAAATTACCTGGCGTCCAGAAACCAGTAAAAAGACAGACATTCAACCAGAAACTAAAATGGACTGGCATCATTCTACTATCATACTTCCTGCTCTCAGACACATTCGTCTTGGGAGTAAGCCCTGAAAGAATGGCATACTTTGAACAGCTCGCAGCACTCATGGGCGCAAGCATGGGCACCATAATTACACTAGGTATCGGTCCAATAGTATCCGCAAGCATCATACTCCAATTATTAGTAGGTGCAAAAGTAATAGACTGGGACCTAAGCAGCCATCATGGGAAAGTAATGTTCCAAGGCACCCAGAAAATACTCGCATTCACCTTCGCATTCGTTGAAGCCGCTGCATACACAATGTTCGGCGCAATCGACCCCATAATCCACACAACATCAATGATGCTCTTTGTGATAGCTCAACTGACAATAGGCGGATGGCTCGTCATATTCATGGACGAAGTCGTCTCAAAATGGGGCTTCGGATCAGGCGTCTCACTATTCATTGCAGCAGGTATAAGCAAACAGATACTAATCGGCCTTTTCAGTGTACTAAAAACCGACGCTGGAGTATACATAGGAAGAATCCCGCAACTCATAATGCTATTCATATCCGGAACACCGGCATTAGATAATACTCTAACACTGTTAATACCAATAATATCAACAGTATCAGTATTCTTCCTCGTAGTCTACGCCCAGTCCATGCGCGTAGAAATCCCGCTGGCCTTCGGCTCAATCAGGGGTTTTGGAAGAAAATGGCCACTAAAATTCATCTATACAAACGTAATGCCCGTAATATTGACATCCGCAATCCTCATAAACCTACAGGTCTGGGGCAAGATGCTATCCGATCACGGTTTTGCAATACTTGGTAAATTTAACGAAAACGGCAACCCCACAAACGGAATAATGTACTTCCTCAGCCCGCCAAACTCATTCGCAATAAACATGCTCTCTTTAAGCATCCTTCTAAGCGTAATGCTTGGAATAATCATTGCATACGTAATATTCAAAGAAAGAGAATACCTGATAATAGCTACAACAGCGGCACTCGGAATACTCATCGGCATATACATGATAAACGCATACTCCACACTCCCAACCCTGATGGATATTGCGCGCATAATAACCTACGTATCATTCTACATGATCGGCTGCGCCGTATTCTCAATGTTCTGGGTAAGCACATCTAACATGGATCCAAAAAGCGTCGCAAAACAGATACAATCATCAGGCATGCAGATACCTGGCTTCAGACGCGATCCCCGTGTAATTGAGCGCGTACTCGGCCGATACATCCCACCCTTGGCAGTCCTCGGCGGCGCATTCGTCGGCTTCCTCTCCGCATTCGCAGACTTTTCAGGCTCAATCGTAAGAGGCACAGGGCTCCTATTAACAGTAATGATAATCTACCAACTCTACGAGCAGATCGCAACCGAGCATCTCGAAGACATGCACCCGATGCTAAGACAATTCATGCAAAAAACATAGACACACATTTAGAAGATTGGAGGAGACATAATGCAAATACTATTCAACACCATAGAAACACTCGGCGCACCCCTGATAGCAATGGGACCAATATACGCAATAGCAACAATATCAATATTCATATCATTCCTGCTCTCAATCTCATACAAACTCCTCGTAAACCAGAACAAAGTCAAATACATCCGCACCGAACTAAAAGAACTAAAAACAAAAATGAACGCCGCAAAAAAGAAAGGCAAAGAAAAAGAACTAAAAACACTATTCGACAAAAGCCTGAAACTAAACAACCAGCAACTAATGCTAAACATGAAACCACTAATAGCATCAATGGTACTCATAAGCCTATTCCTCCCGTGGCTCAGCCATGCCTACGGCGACATAAACGCAAAACTAGAAGACAACAAAGGCATATATGAATACAAAGACATAAAAGAAAACTTCACAATCACACAAAACACAGAAGCAACAATCACATTCGAAAACCCAAAACTTGACACGGTGGAAGACGGCGCTGAAATAAAGATAGGAGACCGCACACATATCATAGAGATCAAGAAAAAAGACGAAAAAATAAACAGCGTAAAATTCAAAGGCTTCCGAGCGAACCTCCCATTCACACTCCCTATCTTCAACAAAAACACAGTTGGATGGCTCGGCCTGTACATAATAATCTCAATGCCCACAACATTTTTATTCAGAAAAATCCTAAACGTACAATAACACAACACACAAAACATTTATAAAAATATCAACCAACAAGCATGATAGATAACAAAAAAGATGATAAACATGAAACAGATATTCGAAACAAACTCAGTAAAAAGAATAGCAACAAAAACACCTGGCGCAAAACTAGTCTACAACTACCGCAAAAAAAAGGTCAAACAAGCCACCTGCTCAAACTGCAACGCAAAATTGAACGGCATCCCAAGACTGCGACAGTTCCAGATAAACAAACTCCCGAAAACCAAAAAAAGGCCGGAGCGCCCCTACAGCGGAGTCCTATGCGCAAAATGCTTAGAAGAAGCAATAAAAGAAAAACTAGAATAATGGTGACACAAATGACAGCAATTGAAACAGGTCGCGTATGCATAAAAACAAGAGGTAGAAACGCAGGCAAATACTGTATAATAACAGAAACAATAGACGACAACTACGTAACCATAACAGGCCCGAAAGCCCTGAACAAGATAAAAACAAAAAAATGCAACATAGACCACCTGGCGCTAACAGGCAAAAAACTAGACATCAAAGACAAAGCAACCGAAAAAGACGTCGAAGAAGCAATAGAAAGCGCAAACCTAACCGATACCTTCAAACAGGGTCTGAAACTCTAATCAGAAAAAAACAAGCGAACAAACAATCACCATACTCAATCTGAAAGTTTACGAATAAGTTCTAGGACATTATCCTTCAACTCTCCCAACTCATTCTCTATTATGTCCCACACAAATACTCTATATCCCTCCAAGGAATATCATCATATTTATCCCTAACCTCATCAGGTATCTGACTTACAGATTCACCTATAATCTCCAGTGATCTCGAAACAGCATAAACAGTCTTCTCATCATCCTTAAAATCATCAAAACTCATACCAGAAACAAATCTCTGAATCCTATCGACATTCTCAACAATATCATCCAAAAACAACTCATATTTTCGCTTCATACTGTTTACCCTACAATATATATGGTCTAAGCTCCTTACGCACGTATTTTGGCTTAACTAAATCAACATCGCAATCAAACAAATCATTAAGAAAATTCATAAGCCCGGAACTATCCCTAAAAAGCCCCCTGCCTCTTCGATACTCCACAAGAAAATCAATATCACTCCCTCTCTTCTGCTCACCATAAGCATACGAACCAAAAAGAACAAGCTTCTTCACCCCAAATACCCTTACCTCTTCCTTATTCTCCTTCAACTTCTTCAATATAAAATCCTTTGTCAATACCATAGACAACTATTGACAACCTAAAAATATAAATTTTGTTATCATCCCCTCAACAAATATAAAACTCCTTCTCTCATAAAAAACCCATGAAAGACACACAAAATTCCCCAACAGACACAAACGCAGATGCAGAAAACACAGAATACTTAACAAAATCCCGCGCAAAAACCGACCCCAAACACGGCTGCCCCCCAGACAAAAGAGACATAAGGACCCACATCAAAAACGGCCTCATAATCCTCGACAAGCCAAAAGGCCCCACATCCCATCAGGTCGCAGCCTGGGTACGCGACATTTTCTCACTCAAAAAAGCAGGCCATTCAGGCACCCTCGACCCCGGCGTAACCGGCGTACTCCCGACACTCCTCGAAAACGCAACAAAAATAATACCTGCCCTAGTCCACGGCAAAAAAGAATACATCTGCCTCATGCAGCTCCACACAGACATCCCGCAAAAACAAATCAAAGAAACCGCAAAATCATTCATAGGAAAAATACAGCAGATGCCTCCAGTAAAATCCGCAGTAAAAAGACAACTAAGAACAAGAGAAATCTACACACTCAACATACTCGAGATAGACAAAAGAGACGTCCTCTTCAAATCAGAAGTAGAAGCAGGAACATACATAAGAACTCTCTGCACCGACTTCGGAAAAAAACTAAAAACACAAGCCCACATGCAGGAACTAAGACGCACAATGGCAGGCTCACTCCCCGAAGAGCAATCACACACCCTGCAGGACATAAAAGACGCTTATGAATTCTACAAAGAAGAAAAAAACGAAAAAATCCTGAGAGACATAATAAAACCCCTGGAAACAGGAGTAATGCACCTCCAAAAAATAATAATCAAAGACTCGGCAATATCCGCAATATGCCACGGCGCCCCACTACGCATCTGCGGAATCGCAAAATACACAAAAGACATAAAAACAAACGACATAATAGCAATAATGAGCCTCAAAGGCGAACTCGTAACACTCGCAGAATCAACAATGAACACAACAGAAATACAAAAAAAAGACAAAGGAATCGCAGCAAAAATCACAAGAGTAATAATGCCCCAGAACACATACCCAAGAACATGGTAAAAAGACAAAGGAGGAATGAACAAAATGCCCGTAGACAAAAAACTAATGGAAATCCTTGCATGCCCAAAATGCAAAGGAAACGTAAAAGAACAAAGCATGTTCATAACATGCGCCAAATGCAAACTAGCATACCCCATACTTGACAAAGACATCCCCGACATGCTAATAGAAGACGCATGGCCACTGGAAAAAGCAAAAAAAGCAAAATTCAAACACAAGATAAAAATCCAGTCAAAGTCATAAGTCACAAAAACAACCGCCACTCAACCCCTATCGTCCTTTACCCATCCATCA
>QMVA01000007.1 GCA_003660865.1 Candidatus Nanohalarchaeota archaeon
CTGCTATTGTTTTTAATATTTTGGCTAAAACTCGCTAAACGATATCAGCAAATCCTTTGGTAATGGCTTGTGCAACAGCACCAAGAGGCAGGGTATAAGTCAAAACTATAAGTAATCTTATTCTGTTAAGGGGAGTTACTTTTTTTTCATTCCCTTGACTTTCATTTTTTTTCGTTTTTTTGGACCTTTATTTACTATCATTTGCGTTTCGCCTCCTTTGATTTTTTACAATTACTGGAGATGCTTTTTTCTTGCGTCAAGTGTGTTATCCTGTGTAATCCATTTTTTGAACTGTCTCGTTCTCATCTCTATTTTGTGGGCTGATACTTCTGCTTTATTTTTCGCGTCAAGTACATTTTTTCCCATAGCTAGAGTTATACCGAGGCGCCGATGTACGTCTTTTGGCGCTTTTGGGTCGTATGATACGTTTGGCTTGCCGAAAAGATAGACGTTTACCCCCGGTGTGTTTCCTGCATTCCATATACCTCTGAATTCAGGATCCCAGCCACCGCAGCCAGCTTTGATGACATGAGAGGAAGCAGGCATAATCGGGTCTATTATCCTGTAGCCATCTTCATTTGTTCTTGCGGGAACAGGGAGACCACTTATCGCACGCAGATGGAGTGCACCTTCATTCATGCCGATCATGTGCGACATGAAAGTTACCATACCTGTATCGTGAGGCCGCGGCGAGCATTCGTTACCTAATACTTGTACTTTTCCGTCTTCTGCTTTTACAAAGAGTTCGACACCGAAGACACCGAGACCACCGAGCACGCCTGTGATTTTCTTTGCTGCTTTGTATATCTTTCTTTCTGCTTTTTTTGCAAGGTCCTCGTCCGGCTTGAATTTAGAGCCGACATCTTCTGGTTTCCATGGCAGGTATTCTGTGACATTTGGGCTTTGCCATGAAGCATGATAGTCACCATCTATCTGGTAATGTCCTATTGGTCTTGGGAAAGATGTGACTATTTTCCCGTTTTCATCCAAATGCCTTACTGCAAGTTCTGTGACTTCTGTATCAAAGTCTATGTATTCTTCAATTATTGCTCTTGTGCCTGAGCCTCTTGCATCCTTTAGAGCTGTAAGCCGTGCAGGCTCTATGTCTTTTGGGGTTTTGATGAAGTATGAGCCGTGGCCTGATGAGCTCATTATTGCTTTGCTTACGCAGGGATATCCCATCTTTTCGACTGCTTTTTTGAACTCATCGGCGTCTTCAGTATCTACATAAATGTACTTGCTTGTTGGCACTCCTGCTTTTGCGATCATGTCCCTGCTTCTTTCCCTGTTCATTGTTATCCAGACTGCTTTTGCGTTTGGTCTTACTGGCCAGCCTTCTTTTTCGAGCCGCATAAGCATATCGAGGTTTATCGCCTCTATTTCGCAGACTATTGCACTGGGTTTTTCAAGCTCCACAACATGGCGCACGGCATCACCGTCAAGCATATCTATTGTATACGACTTGTGCGCTACCTGCTGAGCCGGCGCGTTCTCGTAGCGATCGACAGCGACTGTTGCCATGCCAAGGCGCTGGGCCTGGATAATTACTTCACGTCCCAGTTCCCCTGAACCAAGGAGCAGGATTTTGCAGGAATTGGTCTGGCAGGGTGATGTCAGGATATCTCTTTTTGTGTAGTTTAATGGGAGTTGTGATTGTAACTGTAAATTGATATTCATTGAAGCACCTCAGTTGTATTTTTTGGTTATTTTTTTCTACATTTATATATTAATCTTTGACTTGGAAATCATAAATAGTTTTTGTTTGTGCCGGGATTTTTTACGGATTTTTTACGATACCTATATATTCTTGGAAAATTTTATATATCATGTTATACACATATTAAGTTAGTATGTTAGTATTTAACTTAGTGTTGAAGTTAGTGCTTATGCAATACTGAATTTGCAGTAGTATATCGTGGTTGTAAAAGTGAAATAATCAATTGAAGAAAGGAAGGTGATAGAATATGTTTTTGTCAAGGAATGGTAAGAATAACAAGAGTAATAATCATGAGTTGTACCGGAAGGCGCAATCTCAGGTGCTGTCCATAATACTTATAAGCGGTATTTTGGTTACTGTTGTTGGTGCTACCTATATGTGGGGTGTGCCGTTGATTGAAAAGGGGCGGACTTCTTCAGATAACGAGCTTGCTGAGAGTTTTATGCTTCTTCTGAAGGAAAAGGTAGATGATGTGGCAGAGACTGGTGAGCAGAGGACATTACCTGTTGAGCTTATAGGTGATCTTGAACTTAGAGAGGATAATTCTTTGACATATACTATTGTCACGAGGGGCTTGAATATTGCAACTACGGCATGGGTTCCACTTGCAGGCGGTATGTCACCAGTGCAGGAGGATATGGCTGCTGTTGCGGCGGATGGCGGTACGGGAACAGTGAATATCAACGATGACGTGACATGTACTATGACCTCTACTTGTGGTGCATCTCCAAATGTAAACCTATTAAGTTGTACGGGCGGTTTTGCAGGAGGAGTAAGGTCTGAGGGAGGGACTTATGATATTAATGGCGAAAGTTATCTTGTGCATCATATCGACTGCGTCGGAGACATTGATGGCCAGGCACTGATAGTAGGTCCTGAAAGAGAGAAGGCAGGCATTGTTGGTATTGATGAGGCAGGTGTTCTGATTGCAAAAAGCGAGCCTGCCGGAGACAGATTTAAGACAATATATCGTTTGGCATACAGGGAACTTGATGATATATCCACTCCGAGCAAAGATGGTTACAGGATACAGCTAACGCGGGAAGGAAATAATATTTTAGGTCCGGGACAGCACAGAATTACTATTCGACGTGATGAAAACTCAAAGATAATCGGCGCGTCAAAGCATGGTGGAGATTTGATAGGTACAAAGATATTCATCTCAATGTCGTGAATGATGGTGGCGTAATGTCTCCTATATAAATAAGTTATGGATTCTGGGATATTGACTGGTTCCACGCTTTTTTCCAACCAATAGTATCAATCAAAGAAGCGTTGGAACATGTGGTGAAGTTGGAGAATTCCGTGCTTTTTGATTCCTCAGGTGCAATTTATGTTACAATCAAAATCCAGGAAATTTATATGTAGATTGGTTCAATTTCCAAGCTCTTTGATTGATGGGCGAAGTTTGTCTCGTAATCAAAGAAAACGAAAAGGTCAGGTCATGATAATTGAAGAGATGATGATGTTTGCATTAGGTGCTCTGATTATTATCGGGATAATATTTATTTTCAGGGAGGTCAATGACGGGATACTTGAATTTGTCCAGGACGGGCAGACAGAGGAAGTCAATGGTTATATTAAAGCACATATTGTGTCATTAAAGAGTATGAACTGCACACGATGCCATGTCACAATTAAAATTCCTGAGACGATTAGCGGGCAGGACTATACAATCTACGGTGAAGAAAGCAAAAGAAGGTTACTGATTCATAATAATGGCCGAATATGGTGTGAGAAAAATCTGTCCGCAGATATCAGTGGCAGGTCTTCCGGGAGCAAAATGTTGAGGCTTGAGTATGATGAGGGCGTAATAATGATGAGAGGTGTTAATGATTACTAAGACAAAGACATTAAGTTTAAGGAAGAGCGTTAAGACATTTAAATCACGATACCGGGACCATCTTGCAAGACAAAAAGTGGATTCGTTGCCCTCTGGAGGGGGTGTTGATATCGATATTGTCAACAAGTTGATTCCTGCACTGAAAGGCATGCAGTTCAGTCAACAATCAAGTAAGAAAAAACATAAAATTCGTGAAAAGGACTATAAAATTGTTAATCTTCATAATCTGGAAAAGAGTACGGGCGATGGTATTGAAGTTGATTATGCGGAGTTTCAGAGCATAGATTTGAAGTATACTCTTACCCCTGCTCAGGTAAATGGGAACGAGCGGGTTTATGCATGGGCAAATATTGTATGGATGCCTGATGAGAAAGCGCTCAAGTATAATGTATTGGAGCCAGAGCTTACAGAGATTGATAAGAAAGCTATAAACAGAATAAAGAATGCGATTGAAGAAAAAATAAATGTTCATTTTGAATCAGTACACCGCCAGGCAGCAGAGAAATATATCAGCCAGATGATTGAGCAAATAGTACGCCAGTATGAAATGAGGTTAACTATTGATCAGAGAAATAAGTATAATTACTATCTTTTAAGGAACTTTATAGACCTTGACAAACTCCAGCCGATATTAAATGATCCTAATGTTGAGGATATAAGCTGTGATGGCATTAATATCCCCATATTCGTGTATCACAGGAACCCTAAATTCGGATCTCTTCCGACAAGTGTTTCGTTTGAGACAAAAGAAGAACTTGATGATTTTGTGATGAAGCTGGCGCAGAGATGCGGGAAGACAATATCTGTTGCAGAGCCGGTGCTGCAGGGTGCTTTGCCGGACGGGTCAAGGGTCCAGGCAACACTTGAGACTGATATTGCCAAGAGAGGATCAAATTTCACGATAAGGAAGTTTACAAAGGAGCCGATGACTCCTATCCACTTGATGGAATATGGAACACTGGATGCAAAGATGCTTGCATACCTTTGGTTTGTTATTGAGCATAATAGGTCTATACTTGTCTGTGGTCCTACTGCGTCAGGTAAGACGACACTGTTGAATGCCCTGTCACTTTTTATAAGACCGAGTATGAAGATAGTCTCGATTGAGGATACACCTGAGCTGCGTCTACCACATGTGCATTGGATACCTGAGATTGCAAGGGAAGGCATCAGTTCCTATGGAACAGGTGATAAGAGATTAGGGGAGGTAAGTATGTTTGATCTTTTGAGGGCTGCGTTGAGACAGCGCCCGGATTATCTCATTGTTGGTGAGGTGAGGGGCAAGGAAGCATTTATACTTTTCCAGGCAATGGCGACAGGTCATGCGGGCTTGTCGACAATGCATGCGGACTCGCTCGATAAGGTTATTGACAGGCTCACAACGCCGCCGATACAGTTGCCTGCATCGCTTTTGGAGACTCTTGATTTGATTGTGTTTGCAAAGCGCATGAGGTATCGCAATCATAATGTGCGGCGTACGACTGAGGTCCATGAGATTAATTTTTATGATTCAGATGATAAGTATCTGGACAGCTCGAGGGTGTTTAGGTGGGGTGCTTCGCTTGATACATTCAATATTGATGAAGATTCTGATTTGCTGGGACGCCTTTGCAGGGATGAGGGTATTACTGAGTCCAAGCTTAAATCAGAGATTGTGAACAGGATTAAAGTGTTGAAGTGGATGAAAGAGAATGATGTGAAGAACTACAGGCAGGTGGGCGATGTAATCTCTCAGTATTATTCCAGCCCCCAGAGAGTGATAAATGCTATAGAGGCAGAATAAAATGGATTCTAATGATGCTTATGTACGGATTTCGTATAAATATTTCTGCGGCTTTACCAGAAAGTATCTTGTATCTACATTCAAAGATCTTTATAAGGATATCAGACGAGCAAATATTACCCTGACTCTTGTGGAGTACCTGTCTGTTGCTATGGCAATTTCATTGGCTGTTTTTGTTGCAATGTCTATCGGTGGAACAGTGATTGCTTTTCTGCTATTGAGTGTTGTTGCTAAAGGTGTTAGTGGTGTCAGTGCCATTTTGCTTGGATTATTTCTGGGGTTTCTTTTTGGAGTAGTATCATCAGGTGGAATTTTTATGCTATACTATACTTATCCTTCTGTTATGGTCGCTGACAGAAAAAAAAAGATTGATGATTGCCTGCCGTTTGCGACTCTCTACCTTGCGACAATTTCCGGGAGCGGCACACCGCCGATTGCAATGTTTCGTGCGCTTGCGAATTTTAAGGAGTATGGTGAAATTTCCAAGGAATCAGAGAGGATTATTGAAGAGACGGATGTATTGGGTGTGAATCTGGCGCTTGCTATTGAGAATGCTGCAAACAGGACACCATCGGATCGCCTGAGAGATATATTTTGGGGCATAAAATCAATTATTGTGGTCGGCGGTGACATCCAGACATTTCTGCATGAGAAAGCAGGAAATACTATGATGGAATATAAGCGCAGGCTGGCTCAGTTTACCCAGCAACTTACCATGTTTATTGAAATGTATATCACTGTTGTAATAGTCGGTTCTGTGTTTTTTATGGTGCTTACGACGATAATGGGATCTATGAGTTCCGGTTCAAGCAAGCTGATTGTGCTTCTGCAATTCCTTATAACGTTCCTGTTCCTGCCCATAGCATCGTTTGGATTAATGATACTTATAAAGGGTATATCTCCATCGACCAAGACTTAGATAAGTAGTGTGTGTTTTAAATGGACGAAGATAAGAAAGCTTTGAAAAAAGAGAATATGATAAAGATAGGCAGCATTGTTTTAGGGTTTTTGCTACTGATAACTAGTGTTATCTTGCTGATGGTGAGCGCACCAGAAACAGAGTCCAGTGATACTCTTGGCTGCGGGGAAGATGGTATCTGCAATTGCAAGTGTGGAACTAAAGATGTATCTAAAGTAGACAGTGATTGCAATAGTTTGGGGCAGACTTTGAGCATTATATTAATGGTTATTGGTATGCTTATTGGTGTGGTGCCGACTTCTGCGTACGAGTATTTCAGGTTTGCGAAGTTCAAGCGGATGGAGGACAGTTTTCCGCGGTTTATGAAGGACTTTTCTGAAGCAGTGAAGGGAGGTATGACTATACCTCAGGCGCTCACAATGGTAGCCAAAATTGACTATGGTGCCCTTTCAAAAGAGGTAAAGAAAGCGGATCATCAGGTGTCGTGGGGACTTCCTTTCCCGAAAGCCATGCAGCGTTTTGCAGAGAGGATAAAGGGTAGTTCTGTTATGAAACAGTCATTTACCATAATCAATGAATCATTTACATCCGGCGGAGATATTGCAAATACAATGAATTCAATAGCTATGAATGTAGGACTGATAAAAGAAATAGAAGATGAGAGGAAATCTATAATGTCACAGCAGATATATATTATGTATTTCATATTCTTCATGTTTCTTGGTATTATCGTGATGCTCTACAAAATGATTGTGCCGATGTTGGGGATAAACATTTCGGATCCAACTACACCGTTAGACCCCGCTGCGAACTGTAAAGAGCTGGGCCTGCCCTCTGAGTTGATGTGCGGTATAGGAAGAGCGATGGGATTGGGTTGTGAATATGTATATTTTGTGAGCCTTTTTCTGTTCATGTGCTTAATACAAGGCATCTCAAGCGGGATACTTGCAGGGGTTATCGGGGAAGGTAAGATGGCTGCAGGCATAAAACATGCGGCAATAATGGTAATTGTGACATTGTGTGTATTTGTAATATTTATTTAGTGATGCAAGAATGAATACCTATTTAAGCACAATAAAAAAAGACTCCAAAGCACAGATTAGTATAGAGTTCATAGCAGGATTTGGATTGTTCATGCTGGTCGTTACCTATGTTATCTATACTGCTATTATGGTGTTTCCGAAATACTTTGACGAGTCAAATGAAAATGCTAATCGTGAAGAGGCATGGACTCTGAGTGTGGAGGTCATGGATTATTTGAAAAACAGTACAAAGGTTGATAATCAGTCGTTGACTTCTCTGTCCCGCTGTACCATATATCATCACTTTGATGCTTCCAGTAAGGCGAATTATAGTTATTTTAAGAGCCTGTTCAATGTTGATGGGTCAAATAATTTTCGTATTACTATTAAGAGTAATCCTGTAGTCATAACAGATAATGCCAAGGGACAGAATAAAACAGGCAATATGACTATTGAAGGCATAGAATATGAGTTTGAATTGTTTAACACGACATCATCAAGATATGATTCTGTATCCGTATCGGACGGTGCTACAGTAGTGATACCTGATGAGAACGGGATAGTTCAATTGGGTGGTGATACTTTTTCAGTGGAGAAAATAGATTCACGGGGGAAATTTGTGATTTTGGGTATGGATTTTGTTGACTGTGGAAAGTATGCTCCTATGAGAGGAATGAGTTCGAAAATCACACGATTTATAACTTATAATAATTGGATAACCTCAATTGATGTGGTCTACTGGTAGAGGCAATGGGATATGATGAGGTCAAAGGGGTTTATGCATGCTATGGAGGGGGTCATTGCAGCTCTCCTGCTTTTGACGTACGGTATGACTATTATTCAATATCCACAAGTCTATTCGACATGGACTGAGATTAAGCAAAAACAGGTATCTCGGGAGTATTTATCTTCTTTTAATGATGCTGGTCTTTCGTGGTTGATTGTGGAGAACAGGCCTTCTGAGTTTGTGGAGATATCAAGATATTTTCTGGGCGTCAGGAATTCATATGGATTGTATACTGAAGGGCTTGTTTCACAGAATATAGTTATCGGAGTGTTTTCGAATGAGAGTGTGAAGAATGGCACTGTGTCTGCTACGTGTGCAAGTACGGGGGTGCCGTCAGAATTTGGGTGTTATAATGGCACATTTAAGGGCCATAAGTTTGTCCTGACTGATAATGATACTGGTGTTGGAAATGGACAGGAAGATTATGATTCAATTTATTTTGATTCAGATAATAATGGCACTTATGACGAATATGAAGGTCCAAGAACATTGAGTAGTACGATAAATGTGAGTGGCGAAATCTGGATTTTTTCGTCAATTGATAATGATACACAAGTAGTTGAATTTATTCGCGGTGAAGATATTGTAGAATACAGGAGAAAGATAAATAGCCTGAAAATTAATAATCGCGAGACGAACATATCTATTCGTGCAAGGACAAATGAATCGGACATTATGGATCTTGACATCCTCATAATACCTAGATATATGGATCTTACAAATATTAAACCCAACTTGGATAAATTTCTGGATGCAGGAAAGTCTATTATTGAGGTTGCAAATATAACATGTGACAATCTGGATGAGATACAGAGGGATATATTTGGCCTGCAATGTCTAAATCTAGATACAATGCCCTTTGGCGATGAAAACATATCTATCATTTCCAGAAAACCTACAGAATCTGCTTATGAGATTGAAAAATTATTCTATTTTACTAATATAAAGATTGATACTCAAAACAGGTTTCAGTTTATGAATCATACTTGGACTGTTCCAGGTTATGAGTATGATTGCTATCTTGGAAGCACGAATTACTATGTGGGACATGTCAATTGTACAAATCTGACAAGTACTGATCCCTGTACAACACATACCATTGACGGAATAATAAATTATGTCAACTCCTCAGAAAGTGTGTATTGCAGGATTGGGACAAAATATACGAAGAACACTTATTTTTATGGTGAAGTTAATATACGGGGAGAAAAGCACTTCATACTTATAGTGAATGCAACCGGATCTGGTTATGATCGGATATATATTGATATAAACCGCGACCACAATCTTACTAATGATTACGGGCAAATAATTGCAGATGATATTATTAAGATTGGTCATACAAATTTTACAGTAAAGAAAATAGATGAAAGAGGGAGGTACTTTGAAATCAGGCCTGTATCAGAGCATAAATTTCTCAGCGCACATCATGATAAGTTGTATTCTATACATAATGATACAGAATATATTGTACTTGCAGAGGATACGGAATATAATGTGACAGCTTATGATATTGATGATATGGTTCAGGCAAGCACTTCGGCGGGTGTGGGTACCTGTACTAATGGCTTGTTTGCAGGGAGCGGCTACAAACATAATAACTCATGGGCTATGTGGTTTCCGTTTACAATAACGAATGTCTCACAGAGTTTTAATATGTTGAACGTAGATTTTAATTCGAACGGGGCATGTAATGAACCCGGAGAAGGTCCATTTTATACAGGGGATATTGTACGGGTCGGACCGGAATACTACAGAGTAGACATTGCAGAAGATGGCTCTAAGGTGAACTGGACGCTTACAGAGCGCTGGAAGATTCCATCAGCAATTGTAAACCATAAGGACGGATTAAGGAAAACGGCATGGATAAGAAGTAATATGACTTCAGATGACGAATATCATATTCTCCGGTCAACTATCCTGTGGTCTTCAAGCCATAAGTCTGAACTGGTAAGAAGCTCAAAAACATCTGAGTCCGTAGTTGTAAAAAGTACATTCATTGAAGATATGGACATGTTTCAGCCCTATAGGGCGTATTTCAGGGTTGGGGGATGATTGTGGATTCGAAAACAAAGCTCAAGAAAGGACAGTTTTTTATAGTAGGTACGATAATGATTGTTCTTGCATTATATATGCTGAGCAATGCTCTTAGCCAGAGTACGCATATTGACTGCGCAGATGTACAGAATAATAATCCAATATGGACTATTGAAGAGACTGAAAAAGGACTATATCAAATAACGAAGAATAACCTGACAGACCGAAATCGTATTGATGAGTTTATCGAAATGCAAAAAGATATTGCAACTGAGAATGGCTACGCGCTGGCGTTTAACATGCAGAATTTTATGCCTTATCCCGATAATCTTGTCTCTCCGATTAATTACACGATTACGCTTGAGTCAAACAAGTTTTATATTGAGAAAGCAGATATGTTACTGCCTTATTATTCAGACTGCAAGGATGCAGAGGACAGTGGTACGTGCGCAGGGCTTAATTCTCTGGCTGACGGCTACAGGCGCATTTGCTGCAAAGCGCATGATGTTTGTTGTTAGTGTGCTATGGTTAGGTTTTGGTGGCTTTAAATGACTCTGTTGTAGTGCATTGCGGTGAGCATGTGTGGCTTGATATTGTGATGTTTCCTAATATGGTTGGTGTTGGTGTGTGTCTGGTTCTTGAGTGTGGTTTCAATAATGATATGCAGAGGGCAGAGTATATTGTGGATTGCGATGAAACGTTCGGGTCCGGATACTGATGCAGGATATGTTGTGACTGGCAGGGACAGTGCGGGAGTCTTGGTGAGATTAAGGAGTTATCTTCTCCGGGGTGTAGTTTAGGCATTAGTGGAGCGCAGTATTGCATCAAGTGCGCATGATGGGATAAAATCAATCAAGGCACGGTGCGAACTATATAGAATGGACTTATAAAGTCATATCTGTGGTAAATATGGATTATCAACGTACATTACAATGAAGAGAACACCCAGCAAAACAACTCTCACTGCCACCGGAACGATAAAAGGTTGATGAGCCGTCAGGTTCTTTGTATTCTGTAACTTCACTGCCGTCTATCTCTGGGCTATATTTTCCAGCTAATATCCTACAATCACCATGCATATCAATCACCTAATATCACTTTTATAATGTGATTAGACAATTAAACTTATAAATATTGCGCTACCATAACTCATCGTGATTAAATGGAAATGGGTGGATATCGGAAACTCCGTTGAATATATGAAGGTTTTACCTGGTTTTTTTAATCTTATTTGTCCTGCATCTTTTTTTGCCTTCATCTACAAAAACTGTTTCTTCAATATTTTTAGTACCCACAATAGATTTCACGATTTTAGTGACATTACTATCTTCAGCACCCACAATAATTTTAATGATTTCAGCCATTTTAATACATTATGTGATTCTGAGAACGTCAACAAAGATAATATAGATAGTCTAATTGCCAGACCGCTTATGGCTTGGAGGAGATGATGATATGGTATTGAATATCGCAATAATCGGATACGGTAAAATGGGACACACCCTTGAAAGTCTCGCGCATGAAAAAGGCATTAACGTCAAATCAATCATAGACCCATTCATTAAAAAACAAGGAAATATCTACAATGATATCAACAAAGAAAGCCTGAACGGAGTTGATGTCTGCATTGACTTTACACAGCCAGATGTGCTTATCGAAAATGTAAAAAAAGTTTCAGCCCTCAAAAAAAACATGGTTGTCGGAACCACAGCCTGGTACGATAAAAAAGAACAGGTCCAAAAAATTGTGGATGATGCAGGGATAGGATTTATCTACGCCCACAACTTCTCAATTGGCGTAAACCTCTTATTCCGAATCACAGCACACGCAGCAAAACTCTTCAACAACTTCCCGCAATACGATGAATTCGCATACGAACTACACCACAACCAAAAAGTAGACAGCCCCTCAGGCACAGCAGTAAAACTCAGCGAAGTGCTTATCCAAAATCTTGACCGCAAAAAAAAACTTGTGACAGCACGCCTCGACCGCAAAATTGAGCCAGACGAACTGCACTTTGCAAGCGTACGCGCAGGAACCATCCCAGGCACCCACGTAATCGGATTCGACTCACTTGCAGACACAATCGAGATAAAGCACACTGCAAGAGGACGAACTGGATTCGCAGACGGCGCACTGTCAGCAGCGCAATGGATAAATAGAAAAAAAGGATACTACAAATTTGAAGACATGATGGACGAAATCATTGGAGACGACCAAAATGAGTAAGATATTTAGTGGATGCTACCCTGCGCTTGTAACACCCCTGAGTGACGGGGACGGGCTAACAAGTCCTGTTAATCAGGAGGCTATGAATAAGTTGATAGACTATGTTCTCAAAGGTGGTGTAGACGGGATTCTTGTTGCAGGATGCACAGGACATGCAACTTCCATGACATGGGACGAGCAGACTGTACTCATGAAAAACTGCCTTGAGCATGTCAACAGCAAGACAAAAGTAATTGCCGGCGACGGTTCCAATTGCACAAGAGAAGCGATTAATGCTGCAAAAAAAATAGAGGACATAGGAATCACCACCCACCTACAGATCAGTCCCTACCAGAACAAGCCAATGCAGGAAGGTCTGTACCAGCATTATGCACAGATTGCGTCAAAGATAGACGGCGATATAATCCTCTACAATGTGCCTGGAAGGACTGCTAAGAATATTGAGGCTGAGACTACTATCAGGCTTGCAAAGGAGTTTTCGAATATTATTGCTATTAAAGAGGCTTCGGGTGATATGGCGCAGATTAAAAAGATAATTGAGGGTACACAGGATCTTGATTTTTCTGTGGTGTCCGGCGATGATAATATGAATCTTGATATTATCAAGGCAGGAGGAACAGGCGGTATTTCTGTTGCTGCCAATATTGATCCTCGGCGCACGTGCGCGGTTGTGAGACTTGCACGCGAAGGGAAATATGATGAAGCCCACGCTGTTGATATGAAGCTGAAAGAGCTTTATCGTGTACTCTTCATTGAGACGAATCCGCAACCTACTCATTATGCACTGAGGAAGCTTGGGATTCCTGTAGGTGTGCCACGCCTCCCTCTGATTGATGTGACAGACGACACTAAAGAACAGATAGATAAAGTAATCTCAGACTTAAACCTCAAAGGCGAATGACATGTGGTGGGAGAAAAAAGGACATCTGGAAATAAACGATAAGAATCACCTATCCATCGCCGGACTGGACGCATGCACACTTGCAAAGGAATACGGCACACCACTCTATGTGTACAACAAACAAAGAATAATCGACAATTTTACTGCCATAAAGAACGCGTTCCAAAAACACACTGACAACTTCAGGATACACTATGCAATGAAAGCAAACTCCAACCTGGAGATTCTTAAGATATTATACAGGAAAGGAGCAAACATTGACGCAGTTTCACCGTACGAAGCAAAGATTGCAATGGATGCAGGCTACCCTCAAAAAAAAATCATGTTCACAGGCACAAGCGTAAGCAACAATGACCTAAAGATGCTGGTTGACGACAACATTTTCATCAACATTGATTCCCTGTCCCAAATCAGGCGCCTCCGAAAAATCGCAGGCAACAATCTAAATGTTTCACTCAGATGGAATCCTGGCATGGGCGCAGGGCATCACAGCCATACTATTACCGCAGGCAAATATGTCAAATTCGGGATACCTGAATCAAATCTCGCACACGCTGTAGAACTCATCAAAGAATCAGGACTGAACCTTGTCGGCCTGCACCAGCACATAGGATCCGGCTGGCTTGCAGACGACGTACTCGTCTTCCTCAAAACAGTCGACAGGACAATCGACACAGCAGCAAAGGTACAAGATAAAATAGGTCATAATCTCGAGTTTATTGATTTCGGTGGCGGCCCGGGAATACCCTACCGGGCAGAAGACAAAGAGTTTCCACTTGATGCGTACGCAGAAGGCATCTGTCGCAAAGTAAACTCTTCGCCACTAAAAAATTCCAAAATCGCAATAGAGCCGGGAAGATATATTGTCGGCGACACAGGAATACTCCTGCTTGGAATCAATACAGTCGAAGATAAAAACATACCTCTCATCGGCGTAAACGGCGGATTCAACACCCTCGCAAGACCCTCCTTTTACGGCTCCTATCATGAGATGATCGTATGCAATCACACTGCATCAGAAAATAAAAAAGAATTCATGGTTGCAGGAAACCTGTGCGAATCAGGAGACGTGTTCTCTGAGAATCGTGAAACATTACGCAAGCTACCCATACCCCACGAAGGTGACATCCTCGCAATACTCAATGCAGGAGCTTACGGATATAGCATGACATCAACTTACAATTCGCGCCCCAAACCAAAAGAACTGCTTATAGATAACAAAAGCGCAAAAATAATACGCAAGGAAACGTGGTAACAATGACAAAATACAATATAGCACGCTGCATGAGTACCCAGCACCCGGACAATGTAAGTGCGCCTTTCTTTGCAGATAACACAGTTATCGGTGGGGATGATGAGATTAAGGAAGCTTTTCATGCTTTCTCGCATCTGAAAGCAAAGGAGCAGTTGTGGGATTGCGAGGGGAAAGAAGTTGATAATTTTGTCATTAAGAAGCTTTTTACAAGGTATCCGGATTATTTTGATAAAAGGAGGCTTGGAAAGGATATTTTCATGCTTTTAAGGGCACCAAATCCTACAGTTGAGAAAAACGAGGCGAAACTGCTTTTGGAAGTGCTTGAATCTATTCCCAGAAGTTATGATATCTCACGTGCCGTGTTTCGTGATGATGTTGCACCGCTTTTCGAGGTGAGTATCCCGATGGTGTCGTCTGAGAAGACCCTTATCAGGATTGCTGAGTATTATAAGAGATTTGTTTCAGGAAAACAGACTGTTTCCCTCATTAAGGGAGATATTGCGCTTTCTGAATGGATCGGCAGGTTTTTTCCGGAAAAGATAAAAGTGATGCCACTTTTTGAGACTAAGGAGGCAATGCTCGGGGCGGACAACATTGTTCAGAAGTTTATTGAGTCCCAGAAGATTGATGATTACCAGAGGGTATGGTTCGCAAGGAGTGATCCTGCGCTGAACTATGGGTCTCTTGCAGCGACTCTAATCGGAAAAATAGCCATGCAAAGAATACACAAATTAGAAGAAAAAGTGTCAATCGACCTCCCGGTCATGATTGGTGTTGGCTCTGCACCCTTCAGAGGCAATTTTAAGCCGACGAATATCAATAACTGTATGAGTGGCTACCCAAGTGTCCAGACATACACAATCCAATCCGCCTTTAAGTATGATTTCGATGAGGATGTCGTGAAGAAAGCAGTCTATGATCTTAATAATTCAAAAAGAAAGAAGCCAGTCAGTGTTGATGAAGAGCGGCTTCTTGCGATTATTGATAAAGTATCTTCACAATACCAGAAAGATATACAAGTTCTTGCCCCCATGATTAACAGGATTTCAAGATATGTGCCATCAAGACGCAAAAGAAAACTCCACATAGGGCTTTTCGGGTATTCTCGCGAGTCAGGCGGCGTCCAGTTGCCGCGCGCAATTAAGTTTACAGCTGCGCTTTATTCCCTTGGGCTGCCGCCAGAGGTTTTAGGACTAAGTGCGCTAACTTCTTCTGATATTGAGGCTGTACGCTCAGTGTATGCTCATTTTGATGTTGATTTGCAGGACTCTTTGCAGTACCTGAATAAGGATAATCTAAGATTTTTTCCACCCTCTGTACATAAGTCAATTGAGCGCGCTTGCGCGCTTGTTGATTTTGAGATTGATGAAGCGCACAAGAAGCTTACAGGGATTATTATGGATGGGTTTCGCAAGGAGCATACTGATGCCTTACCTGAGAATATTACCAAAGCAGCGTGGATTCGAAGATTTCTTGGATGAATTGAATCATAAATATATATGTTGAAATCTAATACTCATTATGGCACTTAAAGAAATTCAGGACAAAACCAGTATTTTCCGGGCATCAAATGATGTTTTATGCATTGGTCTTTCTGCTCATGAAATCAATTATCTATCAGGCATTAAGGTTGATGCAGTCATTATCGACAATCGCAAGGGCAAAGAGAATATTAGCGAGAGGTTCAATATGCTTGTGATTGGGCTTGATATAAGTGTCTTTCATGTGTTCGGGATTCTTGAGAAGTATGTTGATGCACTTCTTTCTAACTCAAAGATACTTTTGAGGGTCAAGGTTGATGTATCTCTTGAAGATGCAAAGAACATGATTGCGCAGCTTTCGAAGTCATTGAAGTTGCAGCCTGAGACGTATGTTACTACAAGCAAAAATGATGTCTGGCTAATACTTTCGAGGATACATACATGATATCCATTCATTGTTTTAGGTGTTGTAAATGATTGAAGTGCTTGCTATACTTATTTTGAGTTTGGTTGTTGTAGTTCTGTACATGCGCCTGAACCAGATTGAGGCAAAATTAAAAGATGTATTATCAAGGAAGCAGAGCCAGTCCACGCGCTACGGGCAGATATTTGAGCAGGTGGTTCCGTTTTCAAAGGACTTCCCGTTTGATCCCAAGAAATTTCGCTTCATCGGAAACCCGATAGACGGAATAGTATTCGATGACGACAAAATCATATTTTGCGAGATTAAGCTGAACAATTCTGTGCTTTCGCCAAGACAGAAAAGTATAAAAAAGATGGTTGATGATAAGAGAGTCTATTGGAAAGAGATAAGAGGTTAGATATTATGAATTTTTCATTTTCAAGGCAGGAAGTCAAGGAACTTGCTATTTCTGCTGCAGCACTGGGGTTTATTTTTTCAATTGGACCGGGACTTACTCTTTTTAATATTGCTATGATTACTGCGATTATTTCACTCTCTTTTATCCCGCATGAACTTGCGCATAAATATGTTGCAATGAAATACGGCTGCTTCGCAAGATACCAGATGTGGAAGAGCGGGCTTATGTTTGCGCTTTTCCTTGCGATAGTTACAGGTGGCGGGTTTGTATTCGCTGCACCCGGGGCGGTTATGATATATACTGCTTTTCGTGACGGGCATGGCGTACGCCAGATAACTCTTACCGCAAAACAGAACGCATTCATCTCTGCAGCAGGACCGGCCATGAATATTATGATTGCTCTTCTGTTTTTGCCGATTGCGAATCAGAATATTTTTTATAGTACTATTGTTTATATTAATAGTTTCCTTGCCCTTTTTAACCTGCTGCCGTTCCCGCCGCTTGACGGCTCAAAGATTATCTGGTATAATTTCCTTATGTGGGGAATTATGGTAGGCGCGAGTTTCTTTTTGTTTTCGACGGTTTAAGGAAATTATCATAGGTTAATAGTGTGTGTTAGCCTTTTTACAGGTTAATTGAATAATATACATCCATGCAAAAGTATTTATATTTATCCATTATTTACTATGTTTTAGTAACAATTTCAATGATTTTAAGTATCTTTGGGTGTTTTTCACGAGACTGGCAGGCGCCCTCTTGAACATGCTCCACAAGGAACTTATTGAATAAAGCACCATACACTTTAAACTTCACTCTTAAAAGAACCGCTATATGTTCTTTCTTTTTCATCATTACATATTATCCACAACTTTTAGAAACAATCCTCAAATTCCCAACATAATCCCTTGCAAGCGCACCAACTGCCACTATATTACCATCACTTTCACGCGCAATAATCCCTGCGCCCTTCGCGCTGAACTGTAGCAGAGGAAGAATGTGTGCAACCCGGCTGCAGGGATTATTTTTACGGATGTTTTGCATAATCTTGAGAGGATTGGGGATCATTCTGCGAATGTGATTGAGCGAGTTAGTTAAGGCTAACTGAATGTTTTTGATATCCAGTCGCCGGTATAATGTGTCAGGATTATGACGATTACTGCGATTGCCAGATGTTCTCCTATAACTTTCCATGGGTTTGCTTTTTGTTCTTTGGCTATACTGTAACTAAGGATACTTAGTGCTGACAGCCCCCAGATTATGCTTACTATGATTGCTGTGTCAAGACTGAATAGTATGATGGGAATAGTGAATGTCTGTGCGAAGACGAACTTTGATAAAAAGGTTGCTATTGTTGACTGCCATATCTCTTTTGTTGTGTGCTTGTTTTCTGATTCTTCGGAAATATGGATGCCCAGTGCATCTGAAAATGCATCTGCTATTGCTATTGTCAATATACCACCAAGGACAATGAGTTTTGATTGGGTGCCTGAGTAGAGTCCTATCATCAGCCCCAATGTTGTGACTATGCCGGATGTCAGACCGAAGCTTAGCCCTACTTTCGTGGAATGGTTCATTATTGCTTTTTTGTTTTTTTGAGTTAATATATCTTGTTTCTATAGATGATGAACAGAAGGTAGATGACTATTCCTGTGATGAGGGCTGTCAGCGCCCATTTTCTGTCTGTGCCAAGCGCTATAGGGATTGGACCTATGAAGATTACTGCGCCACCGCCGGATTTTATGTCGGTTGATTGTGCTGCGCTGATTATGAGAAAGATTATACCTGCGAATATCAGGAGTATGCCAATGGTAGCAAGTGGATTTTCCATGTGTTTTTGTTGGTCAGTGCAATTTTTTATGTTTTTTCCCGGCATGCTTACTATAGGTGTTGTTGTATAACTAACCCCTGAATCTGGTCTAAATTACCTTGAATCACCCAGAATCACTCAAAGTCTCATGATATTCCATGTAATTTGCTTGAATAAAAACTCTCTAACGATGGATTCATCTAACTTGGATGAAG
>QMVA01000008.1 GCA_003660865.1 Candidatus Nanohalarchaeota archaeon
ACCTCTACCTCTACCCGAACCATTATATGAATATAGTTTATTTGGATTGTTTATTACTATTATGTTATTTATTTTAGGTCTGTTCCTTGGGCCATATGTGGCGGATCTAATTAGAAAAAAGCGATTTAAAAATGTACCTCGAATTAGTTTTGAGATTACTCAGAATTTGAAATCCGGTCTAAAACGTAGACTATCAGATGTTGGGTTCAGTGTTTTTCCTCTTGAAAAATTTCCTGTCAAATTAAGGGTGTTTCTCAAATTATTTGTTGATAATAAAAAGACAATATTTAATCCAGTAAATTATTACAAAGGAGAGAAGTTGTAGAAATTGAATGGTGGTGTAGGTGTATCAGGTCATTTTTCCATTCCTGAAGATGTCGCTAAGTCAAAAAAGGAAATAAAAATACGTGCGAATGTAACTGTAATTGATGAGAAGGATAAAGAATACAAATTATTACCTCAAGAGTTTATCTATAAAAGAGATGTAAATTCATGGTATCTTGAACCTTAGAACATCGCATATTGTTCTGTCGAGTCAGTCGATTTGAATTGCATTCAATTCAGTTTATTATACAGAAGGTCTAGTAGATGTACTTCTTAAAACAGTAAGAGTTTATTTCTACTCATACCTTAAAGCATCAGTAGGATTCAGTCTTGCAGCGCGCATTGCAGACAAAGTCCCTGAAAGCATCCCGACAAAAAACGAAAACGAAAACGAAAACACAAGCGCACCAATAATCAAAGGCGCAACAGAAACTTTCAGGATACCAGACAAATCACTGAAAATCGGCACAATATACAAAAATATAGACTATTCCATAAAAAAGCATATAAACCTATTCATCTATTTTAATACACTATGTCGTTATCATTAGTTGAAAAAATGCTCGAAAGACTTGCAGATATACAGAGCAGGCATTACAAAATCATGTTCTTAATCACACTCATAGTCACCATAATTCTTGCTTCAGGACTGACAAAATTAGAGATACAGACAGACATCAACAAAGAGATGCCCCAGAACCTGTCGGTATTTAAACTGGGAAACAAAATATCGGACACATTCGGGGGACAGGACATCATACTTGTACTTGTCCGCCTTGACCCTGACTCAAATATACAATCAGCTCCAAAAGACATACGCGACCCAAAAGTCATCCAGTCCTTGGTAGACCTCGAAGATTTACTTGCCGATGAATCTTCAATTGACAGGATTCAGTCAATAGGCACAATATTTAACACAATGGACGGGGTCCCATCCACACTGGATGATGTCAGGGCAAACCTTTCAGATATACCTGACTCTGCAATGTTTTTCAACAAAGACTATACTGCAACACTACTCTATGCATACACAAGCGTCGGCACATCAGAAGAAAAAACAAGGGCTGTGACGGATAGCATAAACAATTACATTGAACAGGTATCAAAACCGCCAGGCATAAAACTGTCTGTAACAGGCATTCTTCCAATGAGGATTGTAATTCTCGACCTTCTTGTGCATGACGCAAGCTTCACAATCATAGTTGCTGCACTGATAATACTCGGCCTACTCATAATCATGCAGGGTTCAATCAGCAAAGCCATACTGGTATTCATACCACTTTCCATGGGTCTTATATGGACAATAGGTGCAATGGGCTGGCTCAACATACCCCTTTCAATAGCAACCGTCGGTCTTGGCGCAATGATACTTGGGCTCGGAGTCGAATACGGCGTATTTATCGTGGCAAGATACGATGAAGAAAGAGATAAAGGCATAACACAAAGAGAATCACTTATTGCAACAGTCCCGTCAGTCGGTTATGCAATATTTGGCTCGGCCACAACAACAATGGCAGGATTTCTTGCCCTTCTGGCATCTGCAATGCCCATGATGCAGCATCTTGGCTTATCACTTGCACTTGGCATCTTTTTCAGCATGACGGCAGCAGTTGTCGCAAATCCGCCGCTTATACTGATTGGAGAAAAACTCAGCTATAACAGGACCCATAAAAAGCACAGGAAATACACACAAAAACTGGAAAAACACAAGGAGAGGAAATGGCGATGAAAAACATACTACCTGGAATAGAAAAGGAGCCGGTTAAAACAAAGTCAATATGTCCTGTATGCCATAAAATTCTGGATGCATTAATATTCGAAGAAAACAAAAAAGTCTGGATTGAAAAAGAATGTCCTGAGCACGGCAAGACAAAGGAGTTATACTGGGGTGATTCAGAGATGTATGACCTCGCCAAAAAATACAGGTATGACGGGACCGGTATTGATAACCCCCAGGTAAAGCAATTTTCAGAGTGCCCGTATTCATGCGGTTTATGCCCTGCACATAAATCACACACCATTCTTGGAATTATTTTTGTCACAAACAGATGCAACTTAAGATGCAGTTACTGTTTCATAAATGCAGCTGTCCAGGGATTTATATACGAGCCCGATATCCGGCAGATAGAATCCATGCTAAAGACACTTAGAACCAACAGTCCTGTGCCTGTAAGCGCAGTAATGTTCAGCGGGGGTGAACCGTCATTAAGAGGCGATATGACAGAGATAATATCCCTTGCAAAAAACATGGGCTTTTCCACGATACTGTTCAATACAAATGGAACCATTATTGCGCAGAAACCGGAATTAATAAAAGAATACAAGGATGCCGGTGCTACTGCACTTTATTTGAGCTTCGATGGGCTCACTAGCAAAACAAACCCCAAAAATCATCAATATACTGCAAAAATAATTGAAGAATGCAGAAAAGTCAATCTCGCGGTCGTCCTTGTACCAACAATAATAAATGGCGTTAATGACCATGAAATTGGAGACATTGTAAAATATGCAGCAGAAAACATAGACATCATAAAAGCAGTCAATTTTCAGCCAATATCTTTTATCGGTAGCATGACGCTGGAATCAAGAGTAAAGCAAAGAACCACAATACCAGATGTTATAAAAAAAATCAATGAACAGACAGACAGGCAAATAAAAAAAGAAAGTTTTTTCCCTGTACCGTCTGTATTGCCAATCTCAAAAATACTTGAGTCATCCTTCAGGCATCCGCAGGTAGAATTCAGTGCGCACCCACATTGCGGTATGGGCACTTACGTATTTGTAAAAGACAAAAAAATAATTCCAATTACAGACTTCCTGGATGTTCGCAGTCTTTATTCACTGCTTGATGAAATCTCAAAAGAAGACCTTTACATGACTCACAAAAAAGTTATCCATGGTTATACCCTGCATCAGAAAATCAAAACTCTGATAGACCATGAAAAAAAACCATTCAAATTCAGTATTGTAAATACGCTTGTGAACCTTCTGACAAAAGGTGTAATTGACAACGAATTTACGAGAAATTCCCTCTTTATAGGAATGATGCATTTTCAGGATGCATACAACTATGATATTGAACGTGTGAAGAGATGCGTTATCCACTACGCAACACCGGACAACAGGATAATACCATTTTGCGCTTTTAATGTCCTTCCCGAGCTATACAGGGACAGGATACATAAAAAATACTCTACTGATATGAAAACTATAGACCGGCGATAAAATGCATAAAAAACTGATAAAGATATACGCGGACTTTGTAAGCTACCACCCATTACTCATACTTGCATTAATGCTTATAGTCTCGTATTTTGCATTCAGTTTAGCATCTGAAATTGAAATGGAAACTGCGGGCTATGAAGACCTTTTGCCGGAAGATATTGAAGTGATAAGTGCAATGAATTATGTAACAGAAGAATTTGGCGGGGCAGACAGTGTGCTGATAGTACTTGAATCATCTCCAAGAAATACAAATTCAAATGAAATTCGCGATGTCAGGGACCCGAGACTCCTTGAATACATGAATCTCCTGCAGGAGCGCGCAATACTTGTAGACAATGTAGAAAGTGCAAGCAGTGCATCAGACATCCTCAAAAGCCTCAATAATGGTCACATCCCAAAATCAATAAACACAGCAAAAAACCTCTCCCTGCAAACCAATCGCCTTGAAAGCTACATCAGCAGCGATTACTCAATTGCTCTGATAAGACTCAGGGTAACAGATATAACAGACACAAAAGAAATTGAAGAACTTGAAAAAGACCTGAACAATGCCATAAGCGAAATCCTTCGCCCGCCCGGTATTTCAGTGAGATTATCTGGAGAAAAAATTCAGATGTCTGTTATGATGCGTCTCATCCAGCCGGACATGCAAAAAACATCCCGGATATCATTAATCTCCATACTTGTAATTCTCTTTTTTCTATTCAGATCAATAAAGCACGGCATAATCCCGCTTATGACAATAATTTTCGGTGTCCTGTGGTCAATGGGATTCATGGGATTTATCGGCATGAACCTGAGTTCAATGACTTCAGGTGTAATTTCCATGATAATGGGTATTGGCATTGATTTTGGCATCCAGACAGTAACGCGCTTCAGGCAGGAAATTGCACACAATGTACCTAAAAGAGCCATGAGCATAACCTTATCAAATGTATTTATGCCTATGGCAACAACCACGCTTGCTGCACTCATCGGATTCAGGGCAATGTCCCTTGGAGAACTGACCATCATGTCAGACCTTGGAACAATCATGAGTTACGGTGTAGCTGCATGTTTTCTTGCGGCAGTGACAGTAATACCTGCACTACTTGTAATATTCGAATTTGGAAATAATAAAAATATTAAATATGGAGTTGATTAAATATGAAAGACAAAATGATAAACATAAAAACAGGACTAATGGGATTTATATTAATGCTTGCGCTATGTGCAGCAACAGCATCAGCCATCGGCTCGCAGTTAGATATCACATTAATGCGCACAGACCCAGACCCCGTATCCGCAGGAACATACTTTGACATAATCCTAAAACTCGAAAACACAGGCACAAAAGAAGCAAAGAACGTATCTGTCATAATCCTGCCGGAATACCCGTTTTCACTCGGACCTGGGGAAGATGCAAAAAAAGATTACGGTACTATTGAAATAATGTCTCCAATCACATTGCGTTATACACTGTATGTGGATGAAAACGCAATTGATGGTTTGAACAAACTGGCAGTAGCCTATACTACGCAAAGTGGGATGAAAGTTACAGAAGACATTGCAATAGACATTGAAAGCAAAAAAATCAGCCTCTATGTGGGCGGCTTGGAGACAGACCCTACAAAACTGACATCAGACACAGACAGTGCAAAGCTAACTGTAGAGATACAGAATGTGGGGGATTCTGATGCTCAGATGGTTTCATCAGAACTTATATTGCCGGACGGCTTTAAGTCATCCACAAGTTACTCAACCAGGTACATGCTTGGAACAATCAGCCATGACTCAGGTAAAAGCGCTATCTATTACATTGACATAGACAAAACAGTAAAAGAAGGAACATATCCTGCGCAAATTTTACTGAAATACAAAGACACAACCGGCTCGCGCTCAGAATATAAAGAGAAAATACTTGACCTGAACATCCCTGTAATGGGAAGGCCTGATTTTGAAATAACAGATATTTCAACAATTCCCCCTAAAATTGCACCGGGAGATAAAAATGTTGAACTGAAACTAAAAGTAAAAAATACTGGCTCCAAGAAAGGCGAAAGCGTATCTGTCAGGATATTCAAAAAATCAGAACAGCCAATTGATTTTGATGAAAAATCAGACTATATAGGAACCCTGGATGTCAATGAGGAAGGATGGGCAGTACTAAAACTAAGTATTGACGAAAGTGCCGCACTGAAAGATTATCGTCTTGATACACAAATAAGAGCAATACATGAAAATAGTGTTCTGGTCTTTGACCGTACTGTTCCTCTAAGTGTATCTTTTGTAAGAGAAGAAATACCGATATACGAAAAATACCAGAAGTATTATCCGGCCATTGCTGCTCTTGTGGTCCTGTATCTCTTGTGGCGCTATATGTTGCCAGTTATAACACGCAGATTGCATTCAACTAACAAAAAAGAAACACAAAAAATCAAACATCATATTGAAAGCAGTGTTGAATAAGCAGGGATGTTGAAGAGAGTGTGGTGATTATTATGGATGTATCTTTTATTGTTCCGACATACAATGAAGAAAAGTGTATTGAAGATTGCCTTAAAGCTATAAAAAATCAGAAAACATCTCATACATACGAAATAATCGTTGTTGACGGGTACAGTACAGATAAGACTGTGGAGATTGCGAAAGGGTATGCAGACAAGATTGTTTTTTCAAAGGTGAAGTCTGTTGCAGTTCAGCGCAACTTGGGCGCAAAAAGATCGTGCAGTAAATACTTTGCATTCATAGATGCAGACACACAGGTATGTACAGATTATATTGAAACAGTTATTCCACATATCGAAAATGGGAATTTAGGCGTGTCTTTGGGATTTGAATTTGAGAAAAAGAAGCTAAAATTATTGTTTGCTGAAAAGGTGGCAAATAGCTATTATCATGCAAGAAGCATGCTTGGCAAAGCAACACTCCCGGGATTTAATATCTCTATATCAAAAAATGTATTTACAGAACTGGGAGGATTCAGGAACATTGTTTTAGAAGATATTGACATTTCAAGGACATTAAATAAAGTTGGACCAACAAAATACATTACCAGAAAAAAAGTAGTCACATCCGCGCGCAAACTGGAGAAAATGGGTGTGCTTGGGACTTTGAGGTATTACATTGAACTTGACCTGAGTAAAAGTATACATATTGAGCCAATTAAAAATCTTCTTAAATACAAAAAATATATACATATCAGGTGAAACTTATGCCAAAAACAGATTTGTACAAAAAAAGAATAAAAAAATATAAAAATAAGGTCATTGAACAAAACATAGTCAAAGACATTTTTGGAAAATCCAAAGAACTAATGGGATCAGCGAAAGAAATACAGAACTATATCCGCAAACTACCTGAAGCTGAAAGAAAAATAATTATTCGTCATATTGCGGACACCAAGAATCATTATAAGGCAATTGAAAGGCTGTTTATAAGAAAAGAAAAAAGAAAAGCAGTTGACAGTCTTTTTTTCTCATTTGACGAGTTGCCTCTATTTGGCAAAGAATACTGGTTCATGAAGTTTACTTCAGACACCGGCTCAAAAACCCAGCTTCTTTTCATGTTCGGGAGGAGTGCAGGTGATGTAGAAATCAATGGCAAATACCTTAAAAACAAGAAGCTAAGCCCGGACAAACACCAGGGCTATGTGGTAAGCTGGGCTTATGATGATGAGCAGAAGAGTATAGTTGATGACCCGAGTACAATAAAAATATCAAAAACGTCGATAGATGTGAAGAATAAATCTGTTTTTGCTTCTTTTAGCGGGAGTTTTCCAGAATACAATCTGAATATCTCTAAAAATGACAAGGAGATCTGCAGCCTGAAAATTATAGAGCCTGAAAATGAGACACTGAAATTCGAGATTTGCGAAAATTACAAGGTATTTCTTGGTTATGATCTTGTAAATCTCTATTTTGATTTTAAAGGCAAGCTGTTTGGAAAAGATTTTTCAGGCAAATGTTATGTTCAAAAAGTCGTGGTTGTGGGTCCATTCATACCATGGCGATGGGGGCGGATTGTGTTTAAAAATAATTCAATACTGACATACTTTATCCCTAATCTGGAACTTCTGGGTCTGGAATACAGGATTGATTCGTATTTTAGTTATTATGACTCTATATCAAAAAAGAGCTATAAGTATACTGATGTGGATGTCTATGCGTTTCCATGTGCTGAAGATTATACCAGATGGATTGTTACAGGAAATAAAAATAATCTCTTCATATGCATGAAAAGTTACAGCCACGAGACATTCAGATTCAAAAAATGGAGCAATTTCACTTATATTGAATATCTCGTTGAGGTTGTTGATTTCAGCCTGACTCTTGATGGAAAGAATATCCGCCTGAAAGATGTCGGCGGAGGAATCGGAATGGTAGAAGATACAGGAGGATATGTATTTTAGATAAGCAAAGTATTTTTGATTGTCTATAAAGTATAACCCGACAATCAAATCTGCGGAAATCCAGTGCAGTTTATGTATTTCCTGTACTTTCCTCTATGCTATTGTTGCGAAAGAAGCATGAAAATACTCACATTGAACTGACATTTTCATGATTTTCGATTCTTAGATATTATAGGAAATCTAAAAATATGTAAAACATCTATATACTGAGGTGTAAAAAATGGAAAAGAAAGATGATAGAAACATCCTGAATCTGATTGACTCAAAAATCGCAAAAGGCATACTGCCAATAGCTCTCTTGCAGATAATAAAAGTAAAAGAATCGGTACATGCCTATGACATTGTAAAGGTGATTCACCGGGGCTTTCAGGAATATAAACAGGAAGTCTGCGATGATTCTGAAGTTGGTTTCGACATTAGCAGGGCGTTGATATATTCGACACTGCAGAGACTTGAAGATGACGCCTTTGTGAAAACATCATGGGTAAATCAGGACCTGTCCGGGACACCAAGCAAGAAAAATTATGAACTAACAAGAAAAGGTGCTCTTTTTTTGAAACACGCAAAAAAAAGAATAACTGAGGTAGTAGGTCTTATCTTTGAATATCATGCTGACTCAAAATATAATCTTGCGCGTCTGCGCAAAACCAGCGCATTAGGCAGTTGAGACGAAAAACGAGTAACTCACTCATATCTCAGAGCATCTGTAGGCTTCAGTCTTGCTGCGCGCATTGCAGGTAAAGTGCCTGAGAGCATGCCGACTAAAAAGGAGAATGACAGAGCGCCGATTATCAGCTCAGGCGCAACTGATGCCTTAAGATAATTAACACCCAACTGAGCAGACGACAGATACTCAATAGACTTGCTGATGGAGATGCCTATTGCGCAGCCGATAGCCCCGCCAGTCATGCCTATAATACCAGACTCAATCAAAAAAATCCACATGATATTGACATTCCTCGCGCCGATTGCTTTCATGACTCCGATGTCTCTTGTCCTTTCAAGGACTGAAGTGTACATTGTATTCATGATGCCGATACCTCCGACAAGAAGAGAAATACCGGCAATACCAATCAAAACCGCCTGTACAAGATTAAGTATAGACGCAACAGTCTCCTTCAACTGCTCAGCTGTCTGCACACTAAAATCCTCCTCCCCCTTCTCCTGATCGCGATCCTTTCGCATCGCCTTTTTTATATTCTCAGCAACATCAGATGCATCGAAACCCGGCTTAATATTTGCCATAATGACCATCAGGTTATCCGGCTCATCGAAAAGGTCGCGCGCAGTCTCAAGAGGTATCATAAACGCCTGGTCATCATCCGGGTTGCCTATCCGCTCAAGTGTCCCGACAACCCTGAACTTCTTGCCATTGATCATTACATAGTCTCCTGCGCGCACCTTCTTCTTAAAAAAATCACCGTTCGCGACCGTGTTCCCAACCATAGTCTTATATGTATCTCCTCTTTTCAGGTCGCGCCCGTTCTCAATATTATGGCTATCCATATTGTCGATTATCTCCTTTGACTCATCCAGTGGCAGTCCGCTAACCCATGAATATTTCATCTCATTGCCAAACTCCACTTTCGCAATTTTTGTTAAAAAGCCACCGGCAAGATTGACTCCTCTTACTTTTTTGATTACCTCAACATCATCCTTTGTAAGGCTGCTACCTGCACTTCCCATTGACTGGAAGCCACTGCCGGGCATTATCATTATTATCTCTGCGCCCATCTTGTCGAACTCTGCATTCATCCCATCCTTCAGCCCCTGGCCAAGTGAGACAAGAGAAACAACCGCAGCAACACCTATAATTATCCCGATCATGGTAAGCCATGAGCGCTTCTTCCTGTTTTTGATATCCCTGTATGCAGTTTTTACATAATCTTCCATCATGAGTATCATCTTCTATATCTCAATGAATCCGCTGGATTCTTTCTTGAGGCTTCAATTGCGGGAAGCATTCCCGACAAGCTACCGACAATTAATGAAAATAGCAGTGCTCCAATAATCAGTTCAGTAGAATAAAATACTTTCAACATAGTCACCCCTGAAGCCACGACAATCATCTCTGTAGTCTTTCCGATAGCATAGCCCATAACAACCCCCACAGCGCCACCTACAAGCCCAAGCAGCCCAGACTCAATAACAAATACTGCCATGATGTCAATATTTCTTGCACCAATTGACTTCATGATTCCAATCTCTCTTGTTCTTTCAAGAACAGAAGTATACATTGTATTCATTATACCCACACCGCCGACAAGAAGTGATATAAACGCAATCCCGACAAGAAACGCCTGCATCATCCCAAGCATTCCCTTGAAACTCGCAATCATCTGCTCAGCGGTAGTTACAGTAAAATCCTCTTCTCCTTTTTTGACGCGGTGATCCTTGCGTAGTGCATCCTCAATATTTTCTGCAACTTCCGCAGGCTCAAAGCCGGTGTTGGTCTCAACAAATATCAGCGACAACTCATCCTCAACACCAAATAGATCACGCGCAGTATCCAGAGGCATAGTGACCTTAGTATCATGCACTGGATTGCCTGTCTTCTTTGTAATCGCAACCACTTCAAGATTCCTGCCATTGACAATTATCTTCTCACCTATCTTGATCTCCCTGTCAAACAGGCTATTACCTGTATCATAAGCAACTGTTGCTTTGTACTTCTCAGACTCTTTCGGATACCTTCCTTTCTCTAGCATAAAATAATCAATGTTCTGGATAAACTTGATTGACTTAGAATCAGTAGAAGATGCAAAAAGCATAGTATGGCGCGACTTGCCGCGATATTCAACTTTCGTGGTTCTCACAAGCACTCCAATCGCATTATCAACTCCATTCACTTTCTGTATGACTTCAACGTCATGATCATACAGCTTTGCAGCAACAAGTTCGGTAGTCATGGGTGATGACATATCACCTCCCCCGGGAGTCACAGTGATCCTGTCGCTTCCAAGCATCTCAAACTGCTCATCTATTGCATTCTGCATACCCTGCCCAAGAGATATCAGTGAAACTACAGCAGCGATACCAATAAATATTCCAAGAATAGTAAGAGCGGTTCTAAGCTTGCGCCCCCCGAACGTACTAAGCGAGAACCTGAAATAATCTAAAATCATCTATTCCACCAACGTCAGAATACTCCTAAAATATTTACTGGCCGTAAGCATAACAGCTCACGACCTTTTCTTTCGTCGAAAGATTCTGTATACAATATATAGTACGAAAATCAGGACTATCGCATAATATAGGGTGTTCGAACCGCCATTAGCACTAATCTCACCAAGCCTGATAAGGTGTTCTTTTGAATATATCGGGAGATCGAGTTCAAAATCCTTTACATGCTCATTATTATATGCATCCTTGTATGTAACAGTAACTGTAATCGGTATCTTTGTATTGTTCAGTGATTCATCAATATATAGTTTAAATTCAGCAGTATCAAAATCATCTGAGTCAAGGTTGCCTATATATGTCCTGTCTGGTCCGATTATTTCATAATTCTTTGATTGCGCAAGTACAATACTCACAAATTTCGCCTGCGTTGCACCAATATTAGATACACTGACAATAGTACTGCCTTTTGTGCCACCCATGAATGTATCAGATTCTTCCAGATATATCTGGATTTCCGGATCAGAAGAGATCAAAAGCCCGACAATATCATTTTTAGTGTACGTTGTCCCTGCCTCATCAGAATAAGTCAATGTAATAGGTATTTTGTACACTTTTGGCTCAGCCGAAGCCTCTGAAATAATATGGAATAGCACAGTTTCTTCTTTATCAGGCTCAAGTTTCTCAATACGTTTCTCAGTAGTTGAGTCTACAGGTGCAAAGGGTGTTGTTGAACCAGACATATCAAGTTTAAGGGTGATGTCTCTTACCTGTGTATTTGCAAGATTCTTAAGTGTGAACTCCACATTTGCCTTGCTCCCAGCTACAATTTCATCTGGACTGGATTCAACTTTTTCAATAGAGAGTATAGTGTCCCTTGGTTTCACGTAGATATCAAATGAGATAGTAAACCACATACCTTCTTTGCCTGTGCGGTACCTCAAGTCTATTGAACTGTTCCCGGATACTGCATTTTTGTCAACTCTTATCTTGTACTTCAAAAGCACTGGCTGTGCAGGCTCAATCCGCCCGTAGTTTTTAATCGCATCCACATCAGAATCAAGACTGAACGGGTATTTTGGCAGAAGCTCAAAAGTACTGTCTGTTGCAGCTCTTGTGCCGAGATTCTCAACCTTTACATAGAGGTCCATATATTTGCCCGGCTCTGCAGGATATGGCTCATATATTGTAGAGACAATCTTAAAGTCACTATACCCTGGGCTGGTCTGCGCAAGCGCATTACCCCCAAGCACCATCATCATTACAATCAATACAGTTAATATCTTTTTCATAAAATCACCTCTTACTTATTAACAACTTTCCCGTCTTTTAGATGTATTATTCTTTGCGCATGCTTTGCAATATCTTCATCATGCGTGACCATGATTATTGTCTTTCCTTCTTTATGTAGTTTCCCGATAAGTTCAATTATCTCTCTTCCTGTTTTTGAATCAAGATTGCCTGTGGGCTCATCTGCAAGAATCACTTCCGGGTCATTTGCAAGTGCTCTTGCAACAGCTACCCTTTGCTGCTGACCGCCTGACATCTCAGTCGGCTTGTGATACATCCTGTCTTCCAGGTCGACGAGTGCAAGAAGCTTTTTTGCAGTACTCACTCGTTCTGATTTTGGGATTCCCTGGAATATCATTGGAAGCTCAACATTCTCAATTGCATTAATTGAATTAATGAGATTGAATGTCTGGAAAATAAATCCGATTTTTTTGCCGCGAATCTGCGCAAGTTCGCTTTCACCAAGCTGCGATATATCGCGTCCGTCAAGAAATACTTTACCCCTCGTAGGCACATCAAGGCACCCGACCATATTCATGGCAGTGCTTTTGCCGCTCCCGCTGGGACCCATGATTGCGACGAACTCACCATGATTGATGATAATATCAACACCGTCGAGTGCAGGTACTTCGACATCACCCATCGTGTATATCTTTTCAACATTCCGTACTTCAATTACAGGCATTCTTTTTTTCATGTAAAATCACTTGATTTTCCTTAGCATATTAATTATATCATTAATCACAGAGTCAAATTTCATAATCTGGTCCTGATAGTCTTTAACGATTACAAGTTTTTTTTTGTCATCGTCTGTTATTGCTCTTTCCCTGAACATCTCAATTATCCCCGGAAGTTCTGATTTTGCATAGGTTAACTGGTTTTGTTGCTTACGTACAAGCTGGTCTATTGTTGCATTGATGAAATTTTTCTCCATATGTACGTAGTACTTCTTGCTGTTTGGTTTGCGGATTTTGCTTATGATTTCAAATTGTGCAAGCATGGTTACCTTGAGGCTGATTGACGCCAGGCTATATCCTGTTTCCCGGGCAATCTCATCCATTGCCACATCATCCGGCGAAATATAAACAAGTGCAATAATCTTTGAAGACAGTGGGTCAAGCCCTTCCATCTGGTACATCTTTTCCATGAATACCCTGAATTCCCCTTCTGCCCCAATCATATCATCACAACATTTAAAACTCAATAACTCAACACACAGCATTTAAAACTTTTAATATCTTTTAAAACTTTAAAATATATAAATCTTACTGTAAACAAGATTACCCTGTTTGGTGCCTATAGGTGATAGGAAGATTTATTGTGTTGCCTGGCTTTTAAGCTTTCGCGCAAAATCAACAGCCTTCTCAATATCTTCTTTATTTGGCCTGCCCTTGTTCAGCCCGCCAATCAGTTTGAAAGGCCCGAAACAATTGAACCCCTTGCAGGAAAAATCACCGGCAACATCAAACCCTTTGTCTGTCAACTTATTTTTTAGATATTTATTGTATGATAGCTTACCTCTCCAGCTTGTTGAAAAAACAAATGCTTTCCTGCCCCTAAAACGAGGCAATCCAAAGACAAATTTATCTATGCTCTTATGAGGCCTGCCACCATAAACCCCTGAACCAAAACCTACAAGATCATACTGTTCCAGATTATAGTTGAAGACATAACTATTTGGACAAATGTCTTCACCATATAGATTAACGTCTCTTGGTCTTAGGTTAAATTTGTCCATTTAGTAACGACGTTAACTATAACTAAATCTGCTTCCTGCGGCTCCATTAAATCTGCATCCAAAATCTCAGCCATCGCTTCCGCTATCTTATTAGTATTCCCCTATGCACAGAACTACATATAATCAATGTTTTCATACCCAATACCTCCCCTGTTCCGGAATGATTATCCATGCGATAATGTATGCAATCACTCCTGCCCCGCCCATCAGCGTGAATAAAACCCATAAAAGTCTTATCACTGTCGGATCCATATCAAGATATTCTGCGATTCCGCCACAGACACCGCCAATCATCCTGTATTTCTTACTCCTGAAAAGCCTTTTTCCTTTATTGTTTTTCATTCTCACAATCTCATCACCCCGAACTTTTGAAAAAATAAAATAGAGCAAAGCTCCTACTATGTTAAAAAATATGATTACGAAAATCCAGAACAGTTTCTGTGCACTGGTTAGTTTAGATGCAAGACAGTGCACAAGTGCCCAAATCCAGAGTATGAATAATGCAAGCGCACATGTAAATACAATCATAATAATGAATATAAACAGTACAGCCAAAGAAACCCCTGCAATTTCTGTGAAACTTACCATAATCAGATATTGGCTTCTATCTATAAAAATCTTGTTTTAAAAGACGAATGTTTTTATTTTTAATTCGTCAATAATCGTGTATGTTCCGACTTGTCAGAAAAATAACTACATTTACGCTTATAATTATATTGCTGATTCCGTCTGCGCATGGATTCGGTTTTGGCATATTTGATTTTCTTGTAGATGAGCCACCAGAAAAAGTATGTATGCCGAATACTGAAATCGAGAACATGGTATCAGGCTACAACGGGACTTATCTATGCGAAAAGATTCTTGAATTCGCAAATACAAACAGCTACAAGGTTATCTGGCTGACAGTTGAACATGAAGGATGCGAATATGTTTATGTGATAACTGTAACCGATGAGGGTCAGGCTATAATTGATGACAAACCAGATGAAGAGATTGGGGCTGATCTGGAAGTCTCTGTAGGATATGATACTCTTTGCAATGCAATAAAAGCTTATGAAAAAAATGATCCTTTCAAACTCATATCCTCATGCTGGAAAGTGAAGATGTCACCCCTTGCCAGGATAAATGCGATCCGATTCATTTGGTTATTTTGACAGGAGATGTTGTATTGTATTGTTTTTTCTCCTATGGTAAACGGGTATGAGTACGGGTATGAGTAAAATTCCCGTGAAAATAAAAAAAATCGCCTGAAATTCGCTATCCCAATCGGAGCAAGCTCCGGGGTATTACGCGAATTTCTAAGCCGGCGATTTTTAATCTTCCCAAGTGATTTATATCCGCAGCAAGCTGCGGGGTATTTACCCACTTGGGAATGAACTTTTTTTGATGCATAAAAATGGACATTTCATAAGATAAAACGTATACCTCTAATGGAATCTGCACAGGAAATAGAGGTTATTGGATATCCCTATCATCACAGAAAAGATATCCATACCCGGATAAACCCAAATTATATATATGTGTGTACGCAATATTTACAAACAGGTCATAATTATATGTTCTGGTGTGACAATGAATAAACTATTTGGCATTTTATTTGTATTGATAGTATCTGTATCTGCATGTCCGCAGCAGTCGGTTTACTTCGATCCGAATGCCGGCGCTGTATTACAGGACTTGTCGTTTGACACACCAAAAGTATATGACGATGATACTGTAAGCCTTATGTTCGACGTGGTGAACGTGGGCGGCAAAGAGATAACAGACAGTATCAATGTATATATTTACGGTCCGACAATAGAAAACAGTAGCAGCACAACAGAAGTATGGAGGCTTACTGAATCTCAACCGGAAGTTGACCCGACAGATGGTTATATTGAATATTCCCTCACATCAGCTGATTTACCAGCGCCTGATCCGTCTCTGGGTACACCTGGTGGGCAAAAGCCATTTGAATATACATTTAAACCTGCAACTGTTCTCGATGGTGTGGAAATTCCAACCACGTTTTATGTAAGCTTATGCTACCCGTACAGTACGCAGACACTTACACAGATTGAAGTTACTTCAAAAAACGAGATGCGCGCGACTGGGGTTCAAAGTTCAAGAAAAGATACAGTCAACGCAGGCGGTCCTATTCACCTCACGCTCTTGGGTAGTAGCGGCATCAGACCCGGTAAAATACCGCTTGTATTCAAGGTGACAGACGTTGGCGGCGGCTATTCAAGTTTGAACACAAGCTGCAAAGTTGACCTGCCAAAAGTAAATAGGAGCAAAGTCAATATCAGCGTCTCCGTTGACGGAAACACCAGCGCTAAATGCGGTTCAGGCACAACTAACACTGCCATCGTAAGACTAAAGAACGGGGTCGGCACAGTATACTGCACATTTCAGCCACCTGCCACAGTAGCGCCACGGCGCACATACATAGTGAGTGCAACTGCTACATATATGTATTATACAACATCTACTGTTGGAGTAACAAATATCGGCTCTACAATCGAGACATCCTGAATTGGTCTTCAGACAGCAGGATGCTGGAAGAATCAGAGTATGCGATTATAACTGGGATGCAGATTTTGGTCAAGAGACATGTACTCTGTCTCTATTATTCCTGCAGTCAGGATTGGTGATTTAGTGTGGACAGGACAACGCTCATTATATTTACGATATTAATTTCCGTATCCGGATGTCTGCAGCAGATATCCACTAATTTCGATCAGAATGCAGGTGCAGTAGTACAGGATACATCGTTTGACACACCAGAAGTGTATGACGACGAGATAGTAAGTCTGATGTTTGACGTGGTTAACGTGGGCGGTAAAGAAATATCAGGGACAGACGGTATCAAAGTATACGTCTACGGCCCAAAAATAGAAAATAAGAGCGGAAGCGAAAATGTCTGGAGGCTCGAAAGATCCGACTCCGCAGCTGTATCTGAGAACGGATATATTACAACATCTATTTCATCTGTCGATTTACCTCCGCCACATCCGTCTCTGGGCGCATCAGGGGGAAGGCGATCATTTGAGTTTGAATTCGACCCTGCAGATGTTCTTGACGGCATAGAGATTCCGGTGATATTCTATGTAAGCTTATGCTACCCCTACACTACAAAGACAATAACCCAGATAGAAGTGACATCGAGAAACGAGTTGCGCGCAACAGGTGTCAGAAGCTCAAGAAAAGATACAATAAACGCGGCAGGACCCGTTCATCTGTCTGTACAGGGCGAGGGAAACATAAGAGCAGGAGGAATAATACCTCTTGTTTTCAAAGTGACTGATGTAGGCGGTGGTTTTGCAACACTGGATGATGTCGACTGTGCTGCAGATCAGCCAACAAGTGTAAGAAACAGAGTTAAAATTAATGTCACAGTCGATGGCGACAAAAATGTTGATTGTAGTTCCACAGATAATATAGTCAGACTGAAAAACGGCGTAGGTACATTATTTTGCAAATATAATCTGCCGGACACATCCGGGGCGCCGCGTCGCACATACATGGTAAGAGCAACAGTTACCTACAAGTATTATACAACATCAACTACAACCGTAACAAACATCGGCTCGTCACTCTTAGAAGCAACTTAACAACAAGGCGCAGGACTCATTCCAGTTTTTTCTCAATCTCTTCTTTAAATGCCGATATTTCTCTCCTGAATCTTTTCAGTGCATTGATAATATGCTCATCCTGAACTTTCAGCATTTCTGATACTTTTTTGATGGCTTCGTTCGGGTCTGATATCCGGACAGTATCATGGTCTGCGATTTTTGTCTTTGTACTATCGTAGATTTCGCGCATTTTCCTGATTGCTTCTGTGTTGTTTGTTTTTACAAAGTAGAACAGCTGTTTGTTAAGTTTCCTGAGTGTCTTCCATTCACTGAAAAGCGCTTTAGCCGATGCAGGTGCTTCACTTATGCTTTTTGCACCAAGTTCACTGGTTATTTGTTTTGCAAGGGTGTCTTTTTTTGTTTCTATGTTTTTTATGAGGTTGCCTGTTACAAATTCTATTCTTACGACCCCGTCCTGTATCTTATGAGTTTTCAGGATTTTGATTGAGCCGATTTCTTTTGTGGATTTTACATGGGTGCCGCCACATGCTTCAACATCGTAATCACCTATTTTGATAATCCTTATTGTTCTTCCCGGGCTTGCGCCGCCCTGGTAGATTATAAACCCGTATTTGCTTTCTGCTTCAGAGCGCTCCATATTTTGGATATCTATATTTATGTTCTCCATGATAATCTTGTTTGCTTCTTCTTCTACTTTCCTGATTTCTTCTTCAGTGAGATTATCATAATGTGTAATATCCAGCCTCGCACCCTGTATGGACTTGTGGGCACCTGCCTGCCAGATGTGAGACCCAAGGACATGCCTTAGTGCGCCGCCCAATACATGGGTTCCTGTATGAAGCTGTGTCAATAT
>QMVA01000009.1 GCA_003660865.1 Candidatus Nanohalarchaeota archaeon
AAGCATATTCTCGGAAAAGCCTCTTGAAGGCACCAATAATTCCCTCGACGCCGCTTCTTAATCCATATTGATGCTCTTTTACGTATTTTTTCCAATGTATTTGCTTGATAGATGTACGGTTTCATGTGTCCTGTGTTTTAAGAAAAGTATATAAAAGTAACTGCTTAAGTGTTATAATCGCAGTGGGACGGTAGCTCAGCTGGAAGAGCGCTAGACTGAAGATCTAGTTGTCGCGTGTTCAAGTCACGCCCGTCCCATTTATTTTCATGTTTGGGTATATGTGTTTTGCGGGTTGAAGTGGAGTGTTTAGGATGTGTTTTGTGATTTTGTGTGTGTTTTAGTGGATGTACTGACGAGTATCACAATAGGATTTGACCTGCCCGAAAGGGGCTTGTTTTGTGTCAGAGTATATATAAGTGGTGTCGGTCTAAATATGTATGTGTAAGATGATGTGTGATTTGTGATGGGCAAGAAGAAGCGGCGTGGAAGTTTGGCAGTTAAGTCTGTTCGCAGGGAGACAGGCGAAGTAGAAGATGAGAGTGTACCCTGGAAGTACTGGCTGAAATGGCAGTATAATAATCCTATAGGTAAATTGTGCCTTAGGGCGGTAATTAATAGGAAGTTTATTTCTTCTGTGTGTGGGCGATTTATGGACATGCGTTTATCTAGGAAGACGATTGCGAAGATTGCCCGGAATTATAATGTTGATATGGGTGAGTTTGAGAAAAAGATTGATGATTTCAAGTCATTCAATGATTTTTTTATGAGAAGGCTTAAACCTGGTGCAAGACCGATAGATGAGGATTCGGCTGTTATATGTTCGCCTACAGATGGAAACGTGCTGGGGTTTGAAAAAGTAAGTCATCTTGATAATTTTTTTATAAAGGGTGAGCAGTTTACTCTTTCAACATTTCTTCAGGATGAGGATCTTGCATCTGAATATGAGGAGGGTAGTCTTATGATTTTCAGGCTGGCTCCCTATGATTATCACTGGTTTCATTTTCCGGTTTCGGGGTTTGTGAATCCTTCTGTGAAAATTAAGGGTAAGTATGATTCGGTTTCACCTTATGCGGTTAAGAAGAATGTCAGGATTTATTGCAGGAATAAAAGGGAGTATGCTGTGATTAAAACAGAGGAGTTAGGAGATGTTTTGATGGCGGAGATCGGGGCTACGATGGTCGGGTCAATTGTCCAGAGGTATTTTCCTTATTCTGCTGTTGAAAAAGGGCAGGAGAAGGGTTATTTTCTTTTTGGTGGCTCAACGGTTGTGCTTCTTTTTGAGCCAGGGAGAGTTAATATTGATGAGGATCTTGTTCGGAATACTTTGAATAATCTTGAGACCAGGGCGTTGGTGGGAGAGCGTGTTGCTAAAGTTAAATGATTCTTTAGGGTATTTGTGATGGTGCCACAATATAAAAAGTTATTCTTATTCTATAAGTTTATGCATGTTTTGGATGAGTGTGGTGATGCCAGAGTAGAGTTGAATAAGGGTAGTCTTTGTTCTAATGGTAAAAAACTTGTTTTGTTTGATTTTGATGGCGTGCTTGTGAGGTCTAATCACTGCCACCTGAAGAATATCAGGGATACTTTCAGGGAGTCTGGTGTGGCGCTGGATGCTAATGATGCTGAAATTATGCGCCATTTTGGGAAGTCTTATAAGGTGCTTATTTCTGATCTGCTTGATGATGCATACCGCACACCGGAGGTTGAGCATGCGCTTGGTAAGAGGCTTCGGGAGAAGTTTGAGAATGAGCGGTTCTGGGAATCTTTTGAGAGGATTGAGGGGCTTTCTTCGTATCTTTTTGGGCTTCGCAAGAATGGTTATGAGCTTGGGATTGCGTCCGGGAATGGTCATGCTGTTTTGGAGATGTGGACAACTAAGCTTGGTATCCGGGATTTTTTCGGGCTTTTGATTGGTGTGGATGATGTGAAGAGGGGGAAGCCGTATCCTGATATGGTGTTTTTGGCGTCTGAGTTTTTTAAGGTGGCTGTTTCGGATATTGTTTTTGTTGGGGATGCGAGGAGTGATGTTTTGATGGCTAAGAGTGCAGGGGCGTTGTCTGCTGTTGTTTTGAGCGGGGTTCTTTCAAGGGAGGAGGCAGAGGGCCTTTGCGTGGATATGATTGCTGAGGATGTGACTAAACTGGATTTATAAAGAGCGGGTGCCAATAGTTATTTAAAGTATGCGTGTTGGATTGTATTTGTTGTTATTGTATGGTGATATTGTATGTCTCCGAAAAGTGAGAAAAAAATTGTTGATGATTCTTTGAAGCAGAAGAAGGAGCCGATGGCTATTGGAGATTTTCTTGATAGCCGGGTGGTTGTCTGGGATAAGGGTCCGGCGGAGGCAATATATGCTGAGAAATTTTTTGGCAAGTGGATTGATATTGAGGATGTTTCCTGTTTGCAGCTTAGTCTTGAGGATGCGATGATTCTTGTAGAGCGTGGATTTCTTGCTGTTCGGGTCGAGGGCAAGAAGGTTGGTGTTAAGGTGTTTTATAATATGTGTGGGAGCGTGGATAAGGAGTTTCCACAGAAGTATACTGTTTATCGTGATCTGCGAACACGGGGGTTTATTGTGAAGTCGGGGTTCAAGTTTGGTACGCATTTTAGGGTGTATGACCGCGGTGTCAATCCTTATAAAGTGGGTGCAAAGGAGGCGAAGGATCACACTAAGTATAATGTTCATGCGGTTCCTGAGAATCATACTATGAGTTATCAGGAGTGGTCGAGGTATGTTCGGCTGAGCCAGAATATCCGGGCGCGTGCGCTTCTTGCTGTGGTTGATGAGGAGAATGATGTGACTTATTATAATATCAAGAGGATGCGACCTTGAGTCAGCCTTCAGAAAGGCTGAGTTGCAGCCTTGTAAAAGGCTGGACGACAGCCTTCTAAAAGGCTGGCGATTAAGTGCGTTTCGCTACACTCAAGCGCACACATGTGTTGTCATGTTGGTTTAGGTCACTGGCGCTTTGTTTGAGCGGATGTTTTTCTCGAGGGTCTGCTTTCTCTTTTAGGGGTATGTTGTTGTGATGTTTCTTTTTGCGTAACTACTCAGGCATCCCCTCATCGTCAAAATTGCCCCAAAGTATAGTGATTTACCCTGTATTTGACTATATCTGGTAAATTATTGTGAAAATCGCAATAGGGTCAGAGGATGCTGTTTTTCTCTTTTAACAAGTTTTGGATAGATCAAATTTACTTCTCCTGACATGCTCGATCGTTGCTGATTTCTATGGGCTGAGTAGTTACCTTTTTGCTTTTGTTTTTTTGTGCATGTCTTTTTTTCACAAGATATAAATTTGTGCGCTTGTTTATTAGTTGTATGGCAAAGGATTATGTCGAGAAGGCGAAGGAGTGGGCTGTTATTAATGTTTCCGGGAAGGACAGGTGCGGGGTTATTTCGGATATTTCCGGTGTGCTTGCGCGAAATAATGTTAATATTATTGATATCGGGCATACTGTTATTCATAGAATGTTTTCTATGTTTATGGTTGTTGATGTTTCTCAAAGTAGTGTTTCTTATCGCGAGCTTAAGGGTATGTTGTGTGGGCTTGGGAAAAAGCTTTCTTTAGATGTTGAGGTGAATCGGCTTGAGGATGGGGTGGATGTGACGTCCCGGGGGAGCCAGGGGAAGAGTCATTATGTGCTGTCTGTTATTGCGCGGGATCGCGTTGGGATGGTTTATGATATTTCCAAGTGCCTTTTTGATGAGGGTGTGAATATTTTGAGGATTACGCTTGTTGCGCGCGATAAACTGATCACTATTGAGATGCTTGTTGATATCGGTGCGAGGAGTGCTTCTGATGTAGGGCGTGTGCTCACGGGCAAAGGTGGTTTGCTTGGGTTGGATATTGTGTTTTTGCGGGAGGATGTGTTTAAGAGGGAGAAAAGGCTTGTGGTTTTTGATATGGATTCTACGATTGTGGATGCTGAGGTTATTGATGAGGTTGCGAAGAGGGCGGGTATTGATTCTGAGGTGAAGGCGCTTACTGAGCAGGCGATGGATGGTGTGATTGATTTTAAGGAGTCTTTGAGGAAGAGGGTGAAACTACTTTCGGGGCTTTCTGAGTCGGTTCTTCGGGAGGTTTATGGTGGTTTGAGGCTTACAACTGGTGCTTGTGAGCTTGTGCGTGCGCTTAAGGTCCAGGGGTATAAGGTTGCGCTTGTGAGTGGAGGGTTTACGTATTTTACGGATAGGCTGAATGATGTGCTTCATTTTGATCATGTGTATGCTAGTAAGCTTGTTATAAAGGATGGTAAGGTGACGGGTGAGATTGAGGGGGATATTATTGATGAGCGGAGGAAGGGGGAGATTATTGATGAGTTGATGGGGGAGTATGGTTTGGTGCGTGAGCAAGTGGTGGCTGTCGGTGATGGTGCGAATGACCGTCAGATGCTTCAGAATGCGGGGTTGGGTATTGCGTTTAATGCTAAGGACGTACTTAAGAAAGTGTCTTCGGGTAGTATTTCAAAGGAGAATCTGGTCGGGATTCTGGATGTCCTTGGGATAAAAGATTGATGTTGTTAGTTATAGATTGTTATTTCGTCTCTTTTAATTTCGTCTGCGTTCTGCGGGCAGTCGTAGGGGATTATTCTTATTCTTGATATGTTTGGGATTATGGCGGTGTCGATGTTCAGGACAATTCCGACTTCGTCTCCTGCGGTGATTGTTCCTGTGAAGTTTGCGGGGCTTGTGTAGGCGAGGCGGCTCATGTTTATGGCAGTGATTGTTATTTGCTTTATGCTGATGTCACGGGTGCCTGTGCTGACTATATCGAAGATTAGTTTGTTGTTGCCTGATGCATTGTATGTTGCGTCTTCTGCGTTGAATGTTGCGTAAATGCAGCCGGCATCTGAGTTTTCAGTGGCAGTATCTGCTTGTGAGTGTACGAGTTCCTGAAGCCAGCTTGACAGAAATCCACCGATTGCTAAGGTGAAAGCTATTAAAAGCACTACAGCTATTAGTGGTGATACTCCCTTGCGGTACATAAATATTATTTTTGTGAGTTATCGTTGGCTAGTGTTCCGCCGGATGTAGTCCAATCGAATGTGTTCCAGCCGCCCTGTGGCTGGGTGATAGAATCAAATACCGGGTCGCAATCTGTGATGAATTTTATTTTGGTGAGTTCGGTTCCACCGTTTGAGAATGCTCTGCTCACGTTTACGTAGATTTCAAGGTACTCGTTCTTGTCGACGCTTGTAAGTGCTATGCTGCTTGTGTTTAGTTTTATTGGCAGTTGTTTTTCCCCATCTACCCAACTCTCTACTTTGGTGAGTGTGATGGCGTCAACGCCGGTGTTTGAGACGAAGCCGTAAAAGATATGATTTGTGGAGTCCCATTTAGCGTAGTCCCTGTCAAGTTCGATGTTTGAGTATGCGCAACTTATTTTTTTGTCAAACTCTTCACTTTTATCTTTGTGTTCCTGTGTGAAGCCGGCAATCCATGCAGTCAGGATTGCGGCGATGGCCATTGTGAATGCAATCAGCAGTACTGCTGCAATGAGTGGGCTTACTCCTTTTCTTTTTGAAAATATCATGTTTCTTTGCTCCTTGAATATTCTTTGCAGGGATTCTGACATAAATTATAGGGCTAATCTAGTATATATATCTTTGCTATGGTCTTTTGCGTATTGATATAAATGTGCTTTGAGTGTTCTCGTTATCCGGGGTTTCTATGGTTTTGGATTGCGTGGTGTAGGTTATATGAATCGTTGTTCGCAGCTGAAACCCAGAGTTATGATGAGTTCATGAGCGAGTGTCAGTGCCAGGTAACCTGACAGTGCCATGATTAGCGAGTGTTTTGCGCCAGCGCTTAGTCGCCCTTCTGATAGCTTTCCGATAGTGAGTCCCGCGAAAAAGCCCTGTATTATTGCAAGATGTGTGAACATTTCTCCGAATTTATTCAGTGTGTCTTTGTCGATAGAGGGACCTTCAAAGACTGCTTTGCTTTCTGTGTCTATGCTTGTGCTGCCAAATTCGCCGAATCCACACAGGAAGAATTCCCTGATGCCAATCATGACCACGATGAAAACAAAGAATATTATGTATCCTGTCATCATCTGGCTAGATATCATCATTGAGCGTTCCCGCCTGATTTTTTCGATTTCGATGAGCGAGTCGCTTACAGAGCTCAGGACGTCTCTTATGTTTCCGCCGGATCTGTGGCATTCAATTATTGTGGATATTGATCTGGTGATAATCGGGCTGTCTATGGAAACAGCAAAGTTTTGCAGGGCATTTTCGAAGTTGACTCCCCATGACATTTGGGCAACGAGTCTTTTGATTTGCGGTGTCAGGATGCCGTAGTTGCTTTGTGAAGCGTAGTTGATTGCGAGTGGCAGTGACATGTCGCCATTAAGGCCTTCGACGATTGTCCTTAAAAAGTCAGGGTATAGTTCTTCATAGGCCTGTATTTTTTTGTATCTTTTATAGTATACTAGTGTTATCGGGAGGCATACGATTCCTACTGAGATGATATTGATGGCTGTGAACATGAAGTTGTCGCTTTTGATTATTAATATGTTTATCAGAACCAATATGCTTCCTGACAGTATGGATAGGATTACTGTTATTATTTCTTTGTTTTCCTGATAGATATTTTTGAGTTTCATAGTGTATCATAGGTCTGGTTGTGTGTAGGTAAGGAATATTATGAATGCTAAGTTTAATACGGGAATGATGACGTATATGCCCATACTCATGAAATAAATGATTGATATGCCTCCAAAGCCGGGACCCGGTACAATGCACATGATTGATAGGATGGATATTAAAAACAGTGGTGCTGCTATCAGGATGGCGGTGTAGATGTCAGCGTATGTGGATAATGACTGGATGTATTTTTTTCGTGAGAGTTTATAGTTGAATAGTGCCAGTTGTGCCATTTCGTTCAGAAATTCTTTTAGGTTGCCTCCGCTTTCGATAACAGATAGTATACCGTATAGCAGTTCTTTGAAGTCTCTTGACGGGGTCCTTCGTGCGATGTACTTTATGGATTGTGTGATGTCTTCTCCGAAGACTTTTATTCTGCGTACTATGTTTTTTGCTTCGTCTGAGACATCCCCGTATTCTTTGAAATCAGCCAGCATTTCAAAACACTTTATTGGCGGGACTCCTGCGGAGGCTATGGCTGCCATGTGATTGATGGCAAAGGGAAGGTTAGTGTTGATGTTTAGTGCTTTTTGATGGACTTTCTGGAATGGGTACATGTAGAAAATTGAAAATACTATTAAGAAGGATACCAGTGGTATGAAGAGGAGGCCGAGGGCAAGGGCGATGGAGTTCATCGGGATGATTGTTGTTTCGAAGAGTATTATGAATACTGAGCAGATGGCTGCGAGGAAGGATGTGGATAAGGATAATGTGAGGTATGTATTTGGCAGTATGTCAATGTTTGTGGATTCCAGGGCGTTTTTGAGGGGATTGAAATAGGATGATGTTCTGTTGCTGAGGCCTGTAAAAAACATGTTTGAGAATGTTTTGTAGTTTCTTATGTGTTTTATATTTAATATTGAGTCTAAAGATGCGGAGATTTTTGAAAGAATATGGGAATATACTGGCTGGCTGGCTTTTTTTTTGTAGACCAGTCCCTTTGATTCTAGAAATGTTTTTAGTTCTGATAGTGATGGGTCATGTATGTGCTGTTTCTTTTTTTTTTTAGCATTTTACCACTTTGTGTTGTATTCTAGAGTTTTATCAGAGCCTCTTCGCGGGGGTAAATAACAATTCCTTCTTTTGATATCTTGAATGGGTGTATTTTTCTTGAGTGGGTGGAGCCCCTCATTTTCCACACGAGTACTGATCTTGAGAACTCTGAGCTTACATGTGTGTAATATAGTATGATGATGCCGTCTGAGACGAATTCCTCGACTCCAAATCGGCTTATCATCTTGCTGTTTTCAGATGGTATTTCTGATATAAGAAATGCTGTGCAATTGTTGTCTCTTAGGATGGTTTGTATGTCGACGAGTATTTTGCGTATGTCTTTTGCGTCCTGAATGTAGAGGTTTATCGCGGTGATGGAGTCGATGACTACTCTTGTTGCGCCTGTTTCTTTTATGTTCATGGACAGGAGGTCTGTGAGGTTTTCGAACCTGTAAGGGTCATATTTGATGATGCGGATTATGTTGTTATCTAATTGTTTTGAGATGTCCAGACCAAGTTCTGCAGTGTTTCTGATTATTGCTTTTTCGTCTTCTTCAAACGAAATGTAGAGGCCTTTTTCGCCTTTTAGTGCGCCATTGTAGAGGAACTCAATTGATAGTATGGTTTTTCCGGAGCCTGTGGGACCTGCTATCAGTACTTCGTTTCCTTTCGGGATGCCTCCGTTCAGGATTTCGTCGAGGCCTGTTATGTATGTTTTTATTTTTTCTATCAAGTTAATCACGTCAATGAGTGTGTGGATTTTTATGCTGCTTTAGTTGTCTAATTGAATCCAAGTTATTATATGGTGAATCTTCATATATATAAGTTTCTAACTAATATGATATGTGGTCTTTATTATGGAATATATGATGTACTTTTACTTGGTTGTTGGTTTAGTCTCATTGTATTTTTTTAATAGGTTTCTGAATCGGTTTTTTGAGTATAGGGATATTCCTGGTTTTTGGAAGTTCTTCTTTTGGGGCCTGTCGATATACTGGGTGGCAAGTGCTGTCCTTCCGCTTGTGAATGTGTATCTTGATCCGGAGTTGTTTGACATATATTATGCAATTGTTCTGCCTATCGGTCCGGCTCTTGTGATGTATGCCATATATAAAATTGAGGAGGAGACGAGAAATGTATGATCTGCTTTTTATGAGTTATCTGGTTACGGCAACTTTGCTTATGTTGTCTGCGTGGTTTGTATATCGCTATTCGTTGCTTCCTTGCGGGATTGAAAAATACTGGCTTTTGATTTCAGCAGGGTTTGTGGTTCTGGGAGCAGGGGATTTTGTGAGGGCGCTTATGAATGTCGGTTTGGGTGGAGGTTATCATCTGATTTTGTCGGGAGTTGGGTCGGTTTTATTGTTGGTTGGGTTTTACAGGCTTTATAGTTCGCATAAGGTATGAGGTTGGGTATTTGAGAGGTGGTGGGTGATTATGGAGGATTTATGGAAAAAAACGATTGATAAGGAGCTTGATGCATTTTTTAAGGATAAGGGGTCGTGTAGTCGTACTTCTAAGCGGTTGCTTATATATTCGCTGGAGTGGTTGAGTGTTGGTTATTTTTCTGCGCTTTATATGGCGGGGAAGAAATTTGCGAAGAATTCTTTGGCAGAAAAGTGCGGTTCTGATGATATGCGTGAGGCGAATGCTTTTCTGGAAGATTTTTTTGTTAAGGCAGAAATGGGTGAATTGAAACTGGTTGGCGAGTCAGGTGTAAGGTATGTTTACAGGGTGGAGAATTGTAGTAGTTGTGCTGGTATGTGTCCTGTGGGAAAGCAGATTTGTTATTTTGAAGCAGGTATTATTGCAGGGTTCCTTGAAGCGAAACTCAGGAAGAGGGTGGTTGTGAGAGAGACTCTTTGTGGGGGATTAGGGGATGATTGCTGCGAGTTTGTGGCGCGTGCCAGTTAAAATGGGTGTGGTGTGTTTATGCGTGAGCCGTCAGGGATTAAACATTTTGATGCATTAATAGGTGGAGGATTTCCGAAAGATTCGGCGATATTGTTAATCGGTCCTCCTGGTGTTGGGAAGAGTATATTCTGTGAACAGGTGTTGAATAGAGGTGTTGAGGCAAATGAGAAGTGTATTTTTGTTACTTTTGATACCCGGCCGGAAGCTATCAGGGAGTCTATGAAACATTTCGGGTGGCGTACCAAGGGGAATATGACTTTTCTTGATTGCTTTTCGTGGAGGATAGGGAGTGGATGCAATTCAATGTATGCAATTGACGGGTTATCTGATCTTAATCAGCTTAATATGGTTTTTACGGACTTGCTGCGTGATATGGGTAAAAATGATAAGCGTTTGGTTGCGGATTCTATATCAACGCTTTTTTTGTATTCGGATCCGCGTATGGTGCCTCTTTTTTTGCATGATTTTATTGCAAAGTCAAGTTCAACTGATTCGACTGTGTTTCTTACGCTAGAGGAAGGAGTGCATGACAGTAAGATTGTCTCGACTCTGAATTTTCTTACTGACGGGTTGATTGAGATGAAGTTTGAGGAGGATAAGAGGTATTTGAGAATATCGAAGATGAAAGATACGAAGCATGATCGGGTTTGGATAGAGTATGAAGTGACTTCTCATGGTATTGTGTTGAAGATTTAGGTTGCGAGTATCTCTTCTTTTGTGATTTCCTGAGGGATATCTTTTTTGACTTGTTTCATTATGTGTTTTTTATTTTTGTAATATTTTGCGATATATGAGGAGACTTCTGTGAAGTTGCTTATTCTTTTTTGATGCAGCCATTCGATGAGTTGTTTTTTGTCTTCTATTTCTTTTTCCATCAGGGTTATGGGTATTCCGTAGTCTGCGCTTATTTTTTCGAGGACGTAGCTTTTGTGTTTTTCATGCTTGTCGTCACCGGGGCTCCATTGGAAGCTTTTGATTACTCGTGATCTTCCGGTTGCTGCGTCTATACTTTCTATTTCGCTGATGCTTTTTAGTCTTCTTGAACTTTTCCCGTATTGTGCTGCGCGGCTTACCACTATTACAATGTCCAGAGTTTCCAGGAGGCCGGGGGACAGGTTGATTGGAGGTGTCTGCATTCTTTTGATGATGTCGTCTACAGAGCCGCCGTGTATTGTTCCGAAAGAGGGGTGGCCGGAGGCCATGCCCTGGAAGAGGACTGATGCTTCGGTGCCTCTTACTTCGCCGATAATTACGTAGTCGGGGTTTTGCCTGAATGATTCTTTGAGTAAACTGAACATGGTGACTTCACCGTATTTGTCTCCTTTTATGTTGGTGTTGCCGAATGACATTCTTGATATGCTGGGTATCCAGTTTTCGTGTGGTAAGTTTAGTTCTTGTGTGTCCTCAATTGAGATGATTTTGTCTTCAGGGGGGATGAATGAGATTATCGCGTTCAGGAAAGAGGTCTTTCCTGCCCCGGTGCCTCCGCAGACTAGTATGTTTACTTTGTGTTCGATGACGTACCAGAGATATGCAAGTTCTTCTGTGGTGCATGTTTTGAGTCGTACGAGGTCGATTATGCTGTAGGGTATTTTTCTGAATTTTCTGATTGAGTATGTTGGACCTCTGGTTGTTATGTCTGATGCCAGTGTTGCGTTGACTCTTGAGCCGTCCGGCAGGCAGCCGTCGAGAATTGGCTCTGCGTAGGATATGTATTTTCCGCATCTTTCGGCGAGCTTTACGACGAATTCCTGCAGTTCTTCAAGGTTGTTGATGTAGATGTTTGTCTTGATGTTGCCGTATTTTTTATGGGTGACATAAAGCGGTACGTTTACTCCGTCACAGCCAATGTCTTCTATGTATGTATCGTGCATTAAGGGTTCGAGTGCGTTGAGACCTACGAAATTAATGTAGGTGTAGTACATTAGTCTTGTGTACTGGCCGGGCTTTAATGTTATCCCGTATTCTTCAATGATGCTGTTTGTCTTTTTTTGAATGTAGTTTAGAAGTTTGTCTTTTTGTCTTAGGGTGGTGATGTTTGTCTCAAGTATTTTTGTCAGGCCTTTGCTTATTGTGTCTAGTAGTTTTTTTTCGTCTTCGTTGAGTGATGGCTGGTCTACTTTATATATTAATGCCTGTTCTTTTTCGTCCCACCTAATACGTGCGTATGCGAATGGAGGTATCAGGGGATAGACTATGTTTGTGTTTTGTATGCCTTTTAGTTCCGGGAGGACTATTATTTTTTTGCTGTCTGCTATTGTGAAGCGAGCTATCTCTTTTTCTATTATTCTTTTTTGCTCTTTTGATGCGTTGTATCTTCTTCTTAAGAGTCCTCTTAGGGGCGTGGTTATCACCAGTAGTAGTTCTTGAGAATTAATTTGTTTTTTGTAGTTCTTATAGTTTTGCTGGCTGTTCGGGGGCTACTTTTTTTTTCTTCTTTTTTTGATGACTTTGTGGCCGGTTTGGTCGTGTTTCTGTACGATGGATCTGTGTCTTGCGCATGCCGGGCAGACGTAGACTTTTTCCGGGCTGAAGGATAAGGATGACTGGTCAAGTTCCTTTCTCAGGACAGGGTCTGTTATGTTGAATCCGCGGTATGTTGTGAATGTCTTGTAGCGAGGTACTGTGCGTCCGCAGAAACCACAGGTTACTGTTGACTGGCGGCCCCTGCCTTTGGCAGATTGCCATCCTCGTTTATATGGTGCTTTTCCTACTGGCATTTTATATCAACTCCTGATTTGTTTGTTTGTTGTGCTATATAGATATGTCTAGATTGTTTTTTGTTTTTTTGAGAATGATGTTGTGGTTGGGTTAAGTTAGAATTATAGTCAAAGACATGACTTTTTAGACGATATGTCTTTGCCATATAGATTAACGTCTCTTGGTTTTTGAATACATTTGTCAATTTAGTAATGACGTTAACTATAGTTATTTTTATCACCCTTGGCTTTATTTGTTGTTTTTTGGGTGCTTTCTCTTGCGTTCATATTCTCACTTGTATATTATATGATGTTTATATTGGTGGTTAAGTTTAAAAAGGATTGTGGTGGTCACTTGAATATCTCGCCGGTTTCTTTTGACCAGAATAGGAGGTCCAGTTCGGCGATTGGGATTCCTATGTTTTTTGAGAAGTTCTGCATCTTCTGTTCAATTTCGAGATATTTTGATTTTGAGAGGGTTTTTGGGATGGTGTCAATTGCGCCGTAGTTGACAAGGTTTTTTAGTATGTGCCTGTCGAGTATTGCCATGTCAAAGCAGATTCCTATGTTTCTCAGGAAGTGACTGGATTCTTTGTAGCCGAGTCCTGTTATGTTTTTTATGAGCCATTCTCTTAATTCAGCGGGGGTGCCGAGGGTTGTTAGTTTTTGTTTGATGCATATCTGGTTGTTTTCTGTGAATGTTGTTCTTGCGGCGACTACCCGTGCGGATTTTGTGTTGTGGAAGCGCACGCCTTTTAGTTGTTTTGCGATTTCGATTGCGCTGCCTTCAAGAAGCAGGTGGGTTTCTTCCAGGCGTTTTACGGCTTTGTCGCATTTTTTTGCGTCTGACTGGGGGGTGAGGAGGCAAAAGACTAGTTCATAGAATATTTGTTCGTTTGAGGAGTCTTTCATTTTGTCTTTGAATTCTTTTAGGCGGGTCCTTATTTTTGTTTTTCTTTGGCTGTATAATTCTACGAGTGTGTTTATGGATTCTTTTTTTTCGGTCATTTGTATTCGCGCTATGCTTCTTTGATTTTTATGCATGAGGCGGGGCAGCTTTCTTTTGCGTCTTCGTTGCAGCCTAGTTCGTCAACTTCGGGGTTTTTTACTTTTGCTTTGTTGTCGTCTGTCATCTCGTAGTTTTCTGCGCATAGTGCGACGCATGTGCCGCAGCCGATGCATTCTTCTTCGTCTATTGTTATTTTGTATTTTGCCATGGTTATTACCTCTCTTATTTTGATGTTATGTTTATTCCCGAGTGGGTATAATTTTTTTATCCCCCGTTGTGCGTTTGTGGTGACTTTCCTTGAGCTCCTACTATTTCGCTTAGGGATATGCTGTATATATTGCTGTTCTTGGTTTATATGCCGCGGATTTCGCAGGTCTTGAAGTATTTTGATGCTATTTCTTTGAATTCTTCCAGTTTTTTTGGATTGTATGGGGCTGTCTTTTTGAGTGTCATGTCTATCATCTTTGTGTCATTTCTGAATTGCTGGAGTGAGTAGTGTTTTGAGCCTTCTAACCATTTGCAGATTTTGAGCAGGTCTTGCTCATTGAAGTAGGGAGGGACTACTGTTGTTCGGTATTCATAGTCTATCGAGCTATTTCTTATTAGTTCTGTGCTTTTTTTGATGTTTTCTTTGTTGACTTTGACTTTTACGACATGGTCGTAGTCGTCGTAGTGTGCTTTGATGTCCATTGCGATGTAGTCTATTAATTCTTTTTTTAGTAGTGTTTCAATCAGGTTTGGGTTTGTCCCATTGGTATCTAGTTTTACTAAGAGTCCGCGTTTTTTGATGCTTTTTATAAATTCTTCCAGACCTTTGTGCATTGTCGGTTCGCCGCCTGTCAGGCAGACACCGTCGAGCCAGTTTTTTCTTTTATCAAGGTCTTCGAGGATTTCATCGGGATTGATTGGACTGTTTTCGTCCTGATCAAGGGCGAGTTCCGGGTTGTGGCAGAAAGGGCAGAGGAAGTTGCATCTGTTGAAGAATATGGTGGATGCTATTTTTCCCGGGTAGTCTATGAGCGTGGTTTTTTGTACTCCGCGAATGTCTATGTTTAGTTCTGTCATTTTGCGAGCACCTTTCTGATTTCTGTGATGCTCGGCAGGGTACTTCTCCACGCGTTTCTCTCTTTGTTGTCATCTTCTGTTATGAGGATTGATGGTGTTGACATAATCCTGTAGAAAGATGACTCTGTGAGCCCGTCGATTGTGGATATGTTATAGTATTCTATGTTGTGGCCTTCAGTTTCCAGTTTTTCCCCGATGTCTTTGGCTTGTGGGCAGTTTGGACATTCGTCTTTTGTGAATATCTTTACTTTCATTGTAACACCGGATTATATTTTGTATGTTCCTTTTTGCCTGTCTGCAAATTCTGCTTTTTTGCTTTTGTTCCAATTGTCTATCTTGGAATAATAGCCGACGACTCTGCTTATACCGTAAACATTGGTACTTCCGCAATGTGGGCACCGGGGTACATCTGTTTCAAGGGTATCTGTTTCGTTCGTGGTATTGTTTTTTTCGTTCATACTGCAACCGCCTCCATGGGTTTTACTGCTTCTTGTTTTTCTATTTCTTCTGGTTCGTCTTCTGGTTTTCTTTTGTAGCCTCTTGATACTTTGTGGCAATCATTACATATTGTGAATTCCGGGGATATGGTTAGTTGTGCGCATTCGGTGTTTTCCCATGTCTTTCTGATGAGTGAGAGTACGCTTAAAGGGTCTGGTTTTTGTTCGCCGAGGAATACATGTGTTATTGCGCCGGATTCTATGAGTGTGTTGAATCTTGATTGTTTTTCAATTCTTTCGATGATGTCGACAGGTGCATCGGCTGCCAGATGGATGCTGTTTGTGTAGTATATTTCTCCTCTTTTCATGTCGCCTCTGACATAGTCTTTGCTTTCAGGGTATTCTTTCAGGTCAATTTTTGCAAGGCGGAGGGTTGCGCTTTCTGCAGGTGTCTCTTCGAGTGTGAATTTGAGGTTGTACTCTTTTTCAAATTCCTTGGTTTTGAGGTAGAGGGCAGATATTATTTTTAGTCCTGTCTTGTACGCTTCTTCTGATTCATGGAGTTCTTCGTCGCAAATGTATTTCACGCACTCGTTTAGACCGATGATGCCGATGATGTATGTTGCAGATTCAAGGTCAATGTATGGTCTACCGTCTGGTGCAATTTGGCCTACCTGCCACATTGGTGCGTCCGGTGCGCTCATCAGTTTTTGGATGAATTTCTTTTTCTGGAGATGTGCTTTTATCGCGAGTTTCATTGATTTGTATAGTTCTGTGATTGTACCGTCTATGTTTCCTTTTCCTGCTCTGTAGGCAGCCTGCGGCAGGTTTAGACTTACGTTCTGGAAGCCGCAGAATCTCATGCTTTCGGGATGTTTGATTACGTAGTCATCGACGATTTTTGTTCTTAGGCGGCAGCACATTGAAAGATTTACCTCATCGCGGTCGAAGACGAAGTATGGGGAGCCGTTCTCTGATGCGATGGTGCATACGTATCTGAAGAGTTTGGATTGTTCCGGGTCTGTGAATGTTTTTTTGTCTATGTGCAGGTCACATTTCGGAAAGGGGAATGGCATGCCGTCACCGTCACCTTCGCGCCATACGTCGAGGAGGGCTTTTGCGAATTGTTGCGTTTCTTTTTCGTATTCGCCGTAGTTTTTTCCTGTGTATTTTCCACCTGGACCGATTGCAGGTACATTTTTTAGGTATTCTGGGACGCCGAGGTGAATGTTGAAGTCTATGAATAGGGTTTGGCCGCCGCGTGAGAATGCGTTCTGGCTGCATGAGAAGATGAGGTATTGTGCTTCCTGTTTCATTTTTTCTTCGCTCATGCCTACGAGGTATGGGGCGTAGAATACATTTAGGTAGCTTATGCCCAGAGCGCCTGCATAGTATGCCTGCATTGATGCAAGGAATGTGTTGAGGTGACCTGTGAGTGTGCCTGCGTGTTTTGCAGGGGATGAGCTTGTCGATAGGTTGATTAGTCGCATGCCGTATTTTTTTATATATTCGAGGCTATGGGCGCTGCAGTATGCGCGGATGGGGTAGCCGAGGTCGTGGAGGTGGATTGCGCCTTTGAGGTGAGCTGATGATACGTCTTCTGAGAATAGCTCTTTCAGTGCGTATTGCTTGAGGGTGTTTTCTGCTATCGCAAGGTTTACTGCTTCGGGATTGTTGGCTGCGACGTTGCTGTTCTCGTCGCTTTTGCTGAATATCAATTGCTTGAGGTTGTAGTTGGGCATGCCTATGATTCCTTGCTTATCGAGTTTTTTGTCGTAGCCTTTTACGAATAGTTCGTTGTCTACGAGTTCGCGTATGAGGCTGACAGATATTGTTTTGATGCCTGATGAGAATACTTTTTTTTCAACTGCATCTGATATCTGGATGGCTTCGCTGCGGGGGATTCTTGCTTCTCTTGTCAGGGCGCTTACGATGCGCTCTTTGTTCCATTCGCTTACTTTTCCTTTTGTGGTTGTCGTTACCTGCAGGAGTATGTCTGTTGAGTCTCCGTCTGCGCTTTTTGGTGATTCAATTACTTTTAATTTCTGGAGTTCGCGCTCAAATGATTCGATGTCTTTGAATGAGCGATAGACCGATGCGAATCTGATGTATGCGACGTCGTCGAGGGCTTTTAGTTTTTTCATGACGCGGTTGCCTATTTTTCTGCTATCGATTTCGATTTTGTCCATTTTCAAAAGTTCGCTTTCGATTTCGTCAACTGCCTTTTCGACTGATTCCTGACTGACTGGTCGTTTCTGGCAGGATGTCTGTATGCTTTTCATGAGTTTGCTTTTGTCGAATTCCTGTCTTGAGCTGTCTTTTTTGATTACCATTAGCGGACTTGTTTCTATGCGCTCGTATGTTGTGAATCTTTTGTTGCATGACATGCATTCTCTTCTTCTGCGGTTGACTTCAAGATCCTCTGTGAATCTTTTGTCAAGAACCCTGGTTTCGCTCGATGAACAATATGGACATTTCAATTTAACCCCTCCTGGGTGATGGTTGCATCCACAACATGTTGTAGTAGTGACTTAGGTTAGATACTACATCTTGTGTGTGTGTGATGATATATTGGAATGTTAAAGTATATATAGTCTTCTGTCCTGAATCTGTAGTTTTGGGATATATATTCGGGGTTGTATATATTTGCGCCGATGATAAAATGGGTGGATTTGGTGGGATATCGATGGGTGTTGACTTAGTGGTAGAGTTGTTACTTCAAAGTTTGCCCTGTCTGCAGGACGAAATCCCCTTAACAAATCTTGACGCAGCCAAGCCATTATATCTGTCAGGATTGAACTTCTCCTGGTGAGGTTATTGATAAATTAGTGTCTATGCGAAGCCAAGCTCCTTATAGATGTTGGTGTTGATATTAGGAGAATTAGAAATTTTGTTTAACATCTGGGATTTTGTCTAGTCGCAAAGCGATTCGAACGGAGCCGTAGGTGTAGTGACAAAATCCATTGTTAGTCTCCTTCACCAACTGAACCGAAAGGTCGGAGCCTCGAAGAGCGGAGAAGTCGCTGATGTAGGGCGCTACTATTTAAGAATTGAAGAATAATGTTTTTCACAATCGTTACGGTTTTTTTTGTCTTCGAGGTTTGGGCAAATTTCTTTTAATGCATAGTTGTATCCTTCTTCGAATGCTTTTTTAGACTCTTCTTCTGATAATTTACCTTTATGGGAAAGTTCATCGATTTGAGACATATAGAATATAAGGATATTTTCATAGCATTCCTCTTTGTGATGTCCGAAAAGCATATAATTTTTTGATGGTATATAAAGTATAGAACTTTCGAGGTATGTTTCTTATGGAAAAAAATACTACATATATATATATATATAAGTCAGGTATAGGTTTTTTTGTAGCCACAAAATATAAGAATACTTGTCGA
>QMVA01000010.1 GCA_003660865.1 Candidatus Nanohalarchaeota archaeon
AGAAGAGAGGATAAACATGGTATATTGCGCGACATTCAAAGACATCAGCCCGCAGATGGCAGGCGAAGTCGGAATCAAGGCACTCAACATAGCAGAGTTGTTTACGCAAAGATACCCGGTGCCAAGAGGCTTCGTCATAAAATCGCGCGCATTAAGTGACTACCTTCTCAAGAACAAACTCGTTGAACCCATAAACAGTATCCTTGAAAACGTTGACATAAACAACCAAACAAGCCTTACAGATGCATCCAGAAAAATCACAGGCATGATATTAGCTGGCAGCGTGCCTGAATTCCTTGCAAACGAAATCAACAGCACATACAAAAACCTCTGCGTCTCAGACGACATGAAAGGCCTCAACGACGTTGCAAAAAGCATGATAAACGCAGGTCGCGGCGACCCTTACGTTGCAGTAAGAAGCTCTGCAATCGTTGAGAAGACAAACGCCTGCGCATCAGGGCTCCACGCAACCACACTAAACGTAACAGGCACACCTGCCCTCACGAAATCCATCCTCAAATGCTTTGCATCATTCTACTCGGCACCGGCAATATATTACTACAAAAAAAACAACATCCGCTCACCTGAACTTGCAATAATTGTGCAGGAAATGATAACATCTGAAAAATCCGGCGTACTCTTCACAGCAAATCCGCTCACAAACAACTTAAGCGAATTCATAATCGAAAGCTCATTCGGCCTCGGCGAATGCATCGCCACAGGAGAAGTCGCACCCGACAGGTATGTCCTAAACATCCAAAGCAGTTCAATCACAGAAGCCAAAGTAAACAAGAAAGCATCAACAGTAATAATAGACCAGCTCAACGGCGGGACAAAAAAAGAAAGAGTAGCAACAGCACAAGTAAGCACATCCACACTATCAACTAATGAGATCAAGGTCCTCGCAGAAATCGCAGACAAGATACAAGTACACTTCAACCATCCACAGGACATAGAATGGGCAATATCCAAGCAAAGAGTATACATCCTCCAGTCAGTCCCGATAACCACATTATCTCCCGGTCAGGACCAACCCCAAACAGCACCGCAATGCGAAAACGCAATATGCTCTGGTACCCCTGCCAACAGCGGCACTGCTGAAGGTGAGATACGCATTATCAGCAGCCCATTTGAAGCAGGCACCATAAGCCAGGGCAGCATACTCGTCGCACCATCCGCATCACTTGATCTCCTGCCTGCATTCAATCATGTGAGTGGAATTATCACAAACAATGGCGGCATGCTCTGCAACCTCGCCAAAATCTCAAGAGAGATGAACATCCCGATGATAGTAGGCACGAACGATGCAACAATTAAACTCACAAATGGAACAAACGTGACAATGCATTGCGCAAGCGCAAACATCTGCATAAACAGTACCGGAACCGAAATCATGCAGGAACAGAAAGACATCCCAAAACAAGAACCAGACAGCGATGAAGATCCGATCATTGCAACAAAAATAAAACTGAACATATCAGAAGAATCAGACTATGAAAATATAAAAGACTCCACAGACGGCATAGGATGCATGTATCTCGACACAAACATCTCACGAACAGACACACCACAGGACATGGCATCATCTGCACCTAACCTTCCCGGCAACTTCGCAATAAAGACAATTGATACTTTCTATCCCAAAAGTGTGTGGATAAAAACAAAAGACCTGCACGATCCTGACTTCAAAAACCAGTTAACTGAACTAAAACTAATAATCGACAAAGGATACAACAACTTGGGTATAATGTTCCCTGCCATCCATCACCAGGCCTACATTTCAAAAATAAAGAAAACAGCAGAAGAAATCGGGCTGAATCTCTCATCAATAGAATACGGCATCTCAATAGACACTCCTGCAGCATGTATACTATATGAAGACTTCTCAGGCACAGGCATAAAATTCATGTCAATCGACTACGAGAAACTAATCAGAAACACACTTGGGCTCAGCTCTGACACAAGAATAACAAACCACAATATGCATCCTGCAGTCCTTAGGCTCATCAAGGACTGCATCAGAAACTACCACAAACGAAAAATCCATACATCCCTCCACGGCAAATCCATCACAAGTCAGCATTTCGTCGAGAAACTGATAGAATTCCACATAGACTCAATCTCAGTAAACAAAGAAGAATTCAGGATGTTAAAATACGTCGCAGCAAGAACAGAAAAAAAAATGCTCCTGGACATCATGATGCATAGAAGCTACAACCAACACAACTACTAGAAATATCATATATTGCAGGTAATAGTTATGCTTTCTCCAGATGACATCAACACAATAGAAAAATCAATCAGGAAATACAATGCAAAAGTAATTGCACTGCAGGTCCCGGAAGGCCTGAAAACAGAAGTGCAGGCAATAGCGGGACAGATCGAAAAATCTGGAGTAAACGTCATCATATTCGCAGATCCCTGTTTTGGTGCATGCGACATCCCGTGCACACAGATGGCGCAATACAACTGCGATCTGATAGTCCACATAGGACACTCTGAGATGTTCAAAAAACAATCCATCCCTATTGCCTATATTGAATATTTTTCCGACACAGACGTCGCAGGAATCCTCAAAAAAGAGATGACCAAACTAAAAAACTACAAAAGTATTGCTCTTGCAACATCAATACAGCACATAAAACAGATCCCGAAAGTATCAGGCATCCTAAAAAGCCACCAAAAAAAAGTACTTATAGGAAAATCGACAATATCAAAATACCCAGGACAAGTCCTCGGATGCGACCCGTCAGCAGTAATCTCAATACAGGACAAAGCAGACTGCATCCTCTACTTCGGGACCGGCAGATTTCATGCGCTCGGAATCGCAAAAAAGACAGACTTGCCAGTATTCCTCCTGAGCCTAGAAGACAAAAAAATACACAGCCTAAAAAAAGAACAATTCATACTCCAGAAAAAAAAGATAATTCGAAAAGCAAAGTATGACAATGCAAAAGTCGTATGCATTGTAGCCACGACAAAGCCCGGACAGATGAACAAAAACGTAGTTGAGATAAAGAAGAAAATAGAGAAAAAAGGAAAGCGCGTATTCATAGCCATAATGGATGTAATCAAGCCGGAAAGCCTTCTGGGCATGGACTATGACATAATCCTAAACACTGCATGCCCAAGAATCGAAGAAGATGTTGTTTTCAAAAAACCAGTCATTAATGTTGAAGATGTTCTTGAGTAATACTGAAGAAAATCAATCAATTATTTCTATCAAAACATTACCTATACAGGTTCACACACAAAAGACACATAATCGATTCCATCTGAGGTATCCACCACCACACAGAAACAAACATCTATTTACCCCCACATGGAGAGCAACAACTAAAGTAAAGGTGTATTCATGAACAATAAAATAACAATCCATGGAAATTACTTGGAAGGTATGGACATTGCATATCTAATTACTAGTGGTTATGATGCATATATTATATGTATGTTCCGCACTTCTTTTTTCGTCAACCCATGACATCTTCTCTTTAACAATATCATGATAAAACCACTCAAACATTAATCTCTCTGAATCCACACTTATGCCCTTTTCTTTTGAATCTTCTATTGCATCCTCAAGTTTATTGAGACCATCTATGATGTGTGGTGTAGGTAAGCACCTATCAAGTCATGATATGCTTTTTCAGGATCGCCATTAGCCTTAAGCCTATTCCATAAGCCTGTAAAGCGAAGCTGACCATATTGATCAATCTCCCTGATGATTTTATGAAATAGCGACTCGACACTTTGATGCAAATCATCTGAATTATCATAAGTGAAAAGGGTTCCATGTTTACTCTTCTCTATATCCTCATTTATTTTCCTGATTTTCACTTTCTCTGTATACTGGCTGGACTGAATTACACGAAATTCATGTTCAGTAATCTTGCCTTTATCTATCTCTTCATCAAATCTTCTTTCCAGACTTTCATCATCTGCAGTTACAAGAACAACATTATTATTCGCTAAACCATTCATATCAGATTCAGCGACAAGTGCAGCATTGAATATAATCAATCCTTTTTCATTAAAGAGTTCATGCCTTTTTACATAGGTCATCAAGGGTTTATACAATATTTCAGTTAGTGCATTCAATATTTCTGGTCTTTCAGCTACTTTCTCCCTTAGAACATCCCTGTTTATTGTTCCATCTTCGCACGCAACTTCTTTTCCGACTTTATCAATAATATTCTCACGCGCTTTTCTGTATATATAATCGTCCAGTTTCCCATCATATATCTGATGTATTATGGGATCCAACTCAATATTATTTACAGGAATGCCTGTTTCTTTACATATTCTCTCAAGTTCACTGCCAACATAAGACTTTCCGGCATTCATTACACCTGTAAGATTAATTCTGTATTGCCCCATCTTTCTCGCTTCCAGACACTGTTTGACATAAGGCGAAACAAGTTTGGCTATAGGTCCACCTCCCTCAAGTACCATTTTAGCGTAACTTGAACGGATATGTGCTACATCTTCTTCTGCAGGTATATATTGTGTAATCGCTTCCGCATCACTGGTTCTTCCGGCATCCCGAAGGCCTTTTTCTTCTTTATATTCTTCAGCACTTCTTATACCTCTAATGATTACCGGTATCCCATTTTCATCAACAAAGTCATAAAGAAAACCAGTATAAGATACAATCTCTACTTTTGAAGCTAATTCCGGATGGGATTCCAATGATTTATAGATCATTTCTTCCCTTTCTTTCAGAGTAAAATCTTCATTTCTTTTTTCCGGATTCACTCCAATCCCAATAACAATTTTATCTATTTCATCCCCGTATATCTTTTCAATTTGTTCAAAAAGAAATGTATGGCCATCTGTAATAGTATCATAAGTACCTGGCACAAATATCTTTTTCACATATGATGACATCAAAACACCAGATATAAACTAACCCATAAACTGCGACAGAGTATCACTTTGTTCCGGAGCTTTTCCTGTAAAGTATATCTCTTGCACTGCTTCATAAGTCTCTCGACCAATATCTAAGGTTACCATACAATCACAAGTATTGTTACTACTCTGGCGTTTTATAAGTCTATGCCCACTGAATATTCCCATTTCATAACAACAAAAATAGCAGAAAGATTATGTATATACTTTAAAATATGAGGAAAATGGTTACCAACCGAAGTAGAGTCACCAATAATTTGAGCAGAGTACATTTCAATATCATTATTGGTGCAAATAATTACAGTTTAGATAGATTAATCAAAAGCAGTGGACTAATGTCTGAAGAATACGCAAATTCCTATAAAGATGCGCTTAGATATATAAATTGTGAAACCATAAATGATTTTATCATGACCATAGATCAATACATAAAAAAAGTGACTAAAAATGAACATAAGAGACCACATAAAAGACCTTGAAGCCAAAAACCAGCTCATAAAAATAAAAAAGCAGGTATCCACAGACTACGAAATGGCAAACATATTATCAGCGCTCGACACCCGCCCGGTAATCTTCGAAAACATCAAAGGCCAAAACACAAAAGTCATCGGCAACCTTTATTCATCAAGAGACCTTGTTGCGCGTGCCCTCAACACAAAAAAAGAAGACCTTATACACACCCTCTCAAAAGCAATAAACAACCTCAAAACCCCAAAACTAATAGAACACGCCCCCTGCCAGGAAATCATAGAAAAAGAAGTCAACCTCAAAAAACTCCCGATAATGAAATACCTGAAAAAAGACGGCGGCCCATACATCCCATCAGCAATAGCTGTTATAAAAGATCCGAAACTCGGAAGAAACGTATGCTTTCACAGGCTAATGCTAAAAGATAAAAACAAACTCACAGCAAGACTTGTAGAAAACAGGGGCACATATAACGCCCTCAAAAAATCAAAAGAAGACCTCGAAATCGCAATATGCATCGGCAACTCAGCAGCGGTCCTTCTCGCCGCAGCAACATCACTAAAACCAGATCAAGACGAATTCTCACTTGCAAACGCCCTTGAAAAAACAGACCTCGTAAAATGTAAAACCGTAAATCTGGAAGTCCCCGCAGAATCAGAAATAATCCTTGAAGGAAAGATAACAAAAAAAACATCCAAAGAAGGACCATTTCTCGACCTCACAGAAACCTATGACCACGCAAGAGAACAGCCACTCATAGAGATAAACTGCATAACAAGAAGAAAAGATGCAATATACCAGACACTTCTGCCCGGGCTCACAGAACACAAGATACTTATGGGCATGCCAAAAGAGCCCACAATATATAATGAAGTAAAAAAAGTATGCAACTGCAAAAATGTCCTACTCACCCCCGGCGGCATAGCATGGCTCCATGCAGTCATACAGATAAAAAAAGAAAGATACGATGATGCAAACCAGGCAATTAGCGCCGTATTCAGGGGCCACAATTCCCTCAAGCACTGCATCATAGTAGACGATGACATAGACATCAACAATCCAAACTCTGTAGAATGGGCAATAGCAACAAGATTTCAGGCGGACCGGGACGCAAAAATAATGCCAGAACAGCCAGGCTCATCCCTCGACCCTTCAGCAGATCACAAGAAAGGACAGAAAACAAAAACATGCAAAGTAGGCATTGACGCAACCATCCCATTTGAAAAAAACCGCGAATCATTCAAAAAAATCCCATATCCAAAAGTAGACCTCAAAGAATATCTGGATTGACCAGGGAATTTCTATAAAGCAATCAAGTGCAAAATATGCAATTAACAAAAGAAGAACAGGAACTCCTCGACGGAAAACACGGCAACGCCGAAAAAAAGTCAATGGAAATACTCGTAGCACTCGGCGAAATCTACGGCGCAGAAAAACTTATCTCCGTATCCTCCGTACAGGTTGCAGGTGTATCATATCATAACTTAGGTGACGCAGGACTAGAATACCTCGAAGAACTCGCAAAAGACGGCAAAATAAGAGTCAGAACAACCCTTAACCCCGCAGGAATGGACCTCAAAGACTGGAAAAAACAAGGCATAAGCGATGAATTTTCAGAAAAGCAGCTAAAAGTAATCAGCGCATACCAAAAACTAGGCATAGAGCCAACAGCAACATGCACACCCTACCTCATTGGAAACAAGCCAAAATTCGCCGATCACATAGCATGGTCAGAATCATCTGCCGTATGCTACGCAAACTCAGTACTCGGCGCAAAAACAAACCGCGAAGGCGGCCCCTCAGCCTTAGCATCAGCAATAACAGGAAAGACTCCGATGTACGGTATGCATCTGGATAAAGAAAGGCAGGCGCAAATCACAGTCAACATAAGCGTAGCAATAAAGACCCTTGATGACTTCAGCGCCCTTGGCTGCGCCATTGGCAGAAAAATAGAAAACAAGATACCATACATCACAGGCATAAAAGAAGCAGACACAGACCAGCTAAAAATATTCTCTGCATCAATCGCAACCTACGGCGGAACCGCCCTCTTTCACATAGAGAATATAACCCCAAACAAAACAATAATTCCAAAAGAAAAAACAGAGATTATCCGAAAAGACATAGACAACGCAAAAAAAGTACTGAACGACGATTGCGAAATAGACTTCGTCGCCATCGGGTGCCCGCATGCATCTCTGGACGAACTAAAACAGATTTCAAAAATGCTTGAAGGAAAGCATGTAAAAATCACGATGTGGATCTCAACTGCAAGAAAAACAATGGAACATGCAGAAAAACTAGGGATTATAAAAGCAATTAAAGACTCAGGCGCAAGTATGGCACCTGACACATGCATGGCAGTAGCCCCATTGAAAGGCAGGTTCAGATGTATGGCAACAAACTCAGCCAAAGCATGCTTTTACGCGCGCGGCTCAAATGGTTTCAAGACACGCTTCGGCAGCACAGAACAATGCATAGAAGCAGCCATAACAGGAACATGGAAAAATCAACGGTGACACAAATAAAAATAAAAGCAAGAACAATCTCAAAAGGATACGCAACAGGAGAACTGCTAATCAGCTACGATGCAATCTCATTCTACGGCGGCGTCGACCCGGACACCGGCACAGTCATTGAAAAAGGCCATGCTCTTGAAGGCAAATCAATCGCAGGAAAAATCCTGATATTTCCGCGCGGCAAAGGCTCAACAGTCGGCTCATACATACTCTACCGCCTCAAAAAAAACAACTGCGCACCACTCGCCATAATAAACCTCAAGTGTGAAGCAATTGTAGCAGTAGGCGCAATAATCTCAGAGATACCCGCGATAGACAAACCAGAAAAAAAACTATGCAAGCTACTGAAAGACAAACAACAAGTAACAGTTGACGCCACAAACGGGCTATTAATATATAATAAATAACTCAGAATCATTTCGGGTAATACAGAATGCTGTTGCATAGGTCATGGCCAAACAGGCAATTATGGGATTTCTGGTGCGATTTCTTGAAGGCAAGATGCAATTGTCACAAAATATAAGAGAATAAATAGAAAATATCTCATAAAAACAAGTATGTCACGCAGAATGATTCTAAACAGAACAACAGACATTTATACCAGCATATACTGAGATTCCCTCATTTGATGCTTTTGTTATGGCCGCAGAAGAAATATTTGCATAAAAAGTAAGAGCCATATATACAAGGAATAAGTCGCGCGATGTTTACGACCAGTGGTTCCTTATGAAACGAAACATAAAGCCGGATATTGCATTGATAAATGTCAAGCTTAAAGCACAAGGTCTCCGGTTTTCAGAAGACGGGTTTGTAGAAAAGATTGATGAAAAAGCAGGGCTCTTTGTGCCTGACATGAATGGACTGATAATAGTGGCACTTACTGACTCAAAGAGTATTAAAAAGGAAATTCTTGGTGTGTTCGCGCAATCATCCTGACCTGTCCAAAACTATTTATGTATTGTCTTCTATTTTATTTATTGCAGATTTTATGCCAGAGGGACCATTTATGAACTTAAAAATGACAATATTATATTTTTTGATAGCAGGAGTACTTTTCTCTTCCGGCTGCACCGAAGAGCTGACTACAAATGAAATCCAGAGCAGATTAATTCAGGCAAATTCAGGAATGAGTTCCTACACAATTAATATGGAGATGAACACGAACATGATTACAGGCGTCTCAGGCGAGCCTGTAGTCATCAAATATGATATCACTACAAACGGGGACATTGACAGGGCAAACAAAGAAATGGCTCTGAAAGGAACAGTGAAGTCCGAGATAGCGGGCATGACTCCCCAGATGAATACAGAAACCTACCTTGTAGATGGGTATTTGTATACAAAGAATCAGGATGCATGGATAAAAATGGAGTTTGAGGACGATACATGGGCACGCCAGGATAAGATCGGTGAATTGACAGAACTGATAGATAGCGGAAGCATTGAGCGCATGGATGAGGAATCTTTTGGTGGTAATTCTTATTATGTCATAAAAATAAATCCTGATTTGAGGAAAGTGGCTGAAGATGCTTTAAAGCAGCAGTCGCAGTCTATGCCAGTTAGCCAGAGCATCAATATTGAGGACATAGTTAAAGAATATTCTTCAACTATCTGGCTTAACAAAAAGACATTTGTGATAGAAAAATCAAGAACAGAGATAAAAATTGTAGTGGCTGATGAAGACATGGACACAACGGCAACCAAAAGCATGGAAATTACATCTGTCATTGAACTTTCGATATCAAATATCAATGAGCCGGTAAATATCGTACTGCCACCTGAAGCACAGGACGCGATAGACCTTGCAGATATGGGAAAGGCAGCCATATCTGCGTTCTCATAAAATAACTTCTCATAAAATTACAAAAGACTTAAATTATTTATTGTTCCATATGGACTATGGGAAAAAATAAATCATACCTCTACCTTGCAGTGATTATTGTTCTAATTGTCGGTCTGAGTGGATGCACATCCCGGCAGCAGGCAGACGGAGCAAAATTAAATTCAATAACGATCGGCGTCCAGCCGAGTACCCATCAGGTTGCAGAAATGATAGCAATGGATAAAGGATGGTGGCAGGATACTTTTAGCAAATATGGCATTACAAAAACAGAGGATAAATTATTCCCAAGCGGTCCCCCGGAAATGCAGGCAATGCTTGGAGGAGAACTTGACATTGCTTATGTGGGTGCTGCGCCTGCAATAAGTGCTATTTCAAAAGGGCTTGATGCAAAAATAGTTGCAGCAGTCCAGATTAGTGGTTCTGCACTTGTATTAAAGCCGGAACTTGCAGATAATTACAAAGGGCCAAAGGATCTTATCGGCAAAAAAATCGCAACATTTCCTTCTGGCTCCATCCAGGACAGCGTCCTTAAACACTGGTTAAAACAAAACAACATTGACCCTGACAAAGATTTAAGAATAGTTGCCATGGGTCCGGGCGATGCTATAACAGCAATAGAGGCAGGTAATATAGACGGAACATTTCTTCCGGCTCCATCTCCTTCAAAAATAGAGCTTGACAAAAAAGGAAAAATGGTAGAGCTATCCGGTACAATGTGGCCTGATCATGCATGCTGTGTTATTGTTGTAAGTGGCAAATTAATAAGAGAGTATCCTGATATGGTAAAAGAAATCATAAACACACATATTAAGGCAACAGAGTATATTTATTCAGATACAGATGATGCAAAAAAAATATGTGCAAAGAAAATAAAGCTTTCAGAAGAGGTAATTGATTATTCACTGGAACATTGGGACGGTGCATGGATAACAGATCCCAACGAAATCACTGATTCTGTGCTTTCATTTGCAAAAGTTCAATATGATTTGGGTTATATTGAAAAAATGCCAAAACAGGAAGATTTATTTGATATGAGTTTTTATAATCAAATACAGTCAGTTCCGCAATAATTTACGTATGTATTTGATTGCCATCTCATGGAACTTGCGTTCCAAGCTTTTGAAGAATATCGTCTTCAAAATAGTCAATAGATATTGATTTGTATGAAATCAATCAGGTCTGTTATTTGACAACTGGCTAACAATAGAAGACAAGTGATTTCTATGCTCATGAAGAACATAAAAGAGAATAAAATTCAGATATACTCTGTTTTTTTCTTCTTATTTCTTTGGCAGATAATTTCACAATATATTATAAATGACCCCCTGATACTTCCGAGTGTAAGTGATGTAATAAAGGCCTTTTTTGAATTGTCCGGCAGCATCCCAATAGATATCGCAGTAAGTCTGCTTCATTTATCAACTGGTCTTTTTTTTGCTCTTATTATCGGCATTCCGATTGGGGCATTAATGGGATGGTACAGGAGTGCGGACCAATTTTTTAATCCTATTATTGAAATGCTTAGGCCAATACCTCCGCTGGCATGGATTCCTTTTGCAATAATCTGGTTTGGCCTCTCAGATTATTCTGCCGGATTTATTATACTTATAGGTGCGTTGTTTCCTATTTTGACGAATACATATACTGGTTTTCGCAATACGCCTCTGGTGCTTGTTGAAGCAGCAAAAGTATTGGGCTGCAAAAAAAACATTAATTTAATAAAATATATTGCTTTACCTTCCTCTTTTCCCTATATTCTTTCAGGCATCAGGATATCTATCGGCATTGGATGGATGTGTGTTGTTGCAGCAGAAATGTTTGGACTGGATAACTATGGCTTTGGCAATGTGGGTGTGGGAAATATGCTGTGGCAATATTATGCTCTTCATATGATGGACAGGGTTGCATTATATATGCTTATCTTAGGAGTAATAGGTATATTGATGGATAGATTGCTCAAACATGCAGAAGCAAACTTATTAAAATGGAAAAAAGGAACAAATATAAGACAAATATAGGACAGATATCATTATGTATCAACTTCAATTAAAGAATATATCCAAGACATTTAAAAGAAACAGCAAAAAGCAATTAGTATTGGACAATATCAACTTAAATGTAAAAAAATCAGAATTTATAGCTATAGTCGGTCCCTCTGGCTGCGGAAAGACAACTTTGTTGAGAATAATTATGGGACTGGAGCATCCTTCTAAAGGAAGCATAAAATTAGATGACAAAAACATTAAAGAGGCAAATTCTGCTTTAGGAATGGTGTTTCAGGAATTTTCATTGCTTGGCTGGAGAACAGTACTTGAAAATGTCACTTTCGGTTTGGAGATGAAAAAACTAAAAAAAGAAGAACAAATGAAAATTGCCGAAGAATATATCAGGCTTGTTGTTCTGGATGATTTCAAAGAGCATTATCCATGTGAACTCTCAGGCGGGATGAAACAAAGAGTTGCTGTGGCGCGGGCTCTGGCTACAAATCCGCAAGTATTGTTAATGGATGAGCCTTTCGGGGCTTTGGATGCGCAGACAAGAAATACCCTTCAAACAGAGCTTATAAAAATATGGAGAAAAACAAGGAAAACAGTCATTTTTATTACACATAATATCGAGGAGGCAATATTTCTTGCTCAAAGAATAGTTATCCTGTCAAAAATACCTTCAACAGTAGAGCGTATTGTTGAAAACAAACTGCCTTATCCAAGAGATAAATTAGCTCCGGATTTTATTGAATTGAAATGTGATATAACCAAGCACTTTTATGATAGTAAGGACAAATAATTCTCATCTCAACCAAATCATTCCGATGAATTTTTATTTCTTTAAATTAACTTATTCTCATAGATAATTACAAACCATAAAAGATGATAAACATGACCAAACCAACTCCTATGCTTGCGCAGTACCACGACATGAAAAAAAGATACCCCGACTGCATAATCGCATTCCGCATGGGCGACTTCTACGAGATGTTCTTTGAGGATGCAAAAATATCATCTGAAGTCCTCAACATTACACTGACAAAGCGCGGCACAAACTACGACGGCAAACCTATACCACTTGCAGGCATCCCCCACCACGCTTTTGAGCCGTACTTCGCAAAACTCATAAAAGCAGGCTACAAAGTGGCGGTTGCAGAGCAGATAGAAGACCCGAAAAAAGCAAAGGGGCTTGTCAAGCGCGACGTAATCCGCGTAATCACCCCTGGCACAATACTCTCATCAGGCACACTAGAAGAAAAGCATAACAACTATCTTGCAGCAGTCTGCAAAAAAGACAGGCAAATGGGACTGGCAGTCACAGACATATCAACAGGCGAATTTCTTGTATCGCAATTCTCAACCTACGAAGAACTCATAAACGACATAAGCAGATATGCACCAAAAGAAATCATTATCGAAGAAGCACTCTTCTCAGACAACAAATTTTACAACTCACTAAAAAACATAAACCAATCCGCAAGAATCTCATCTTATCCCACGCAACATTTCATGTACTACAAAGCATGTGAGACACTGAAAGCGCATCTCAATGTCGCATCCCTTGAAGGCTTCGGCATAAAAGACGCCTCGCAAGCAGTATCATCCGCAGGCGCACTTATGGCATACCTCAAAGAGACCCAGATGACAACACTTGCCCACATCAACAAAATACAGTTCCACAGCAACACAGAATACATGACAATAGACCCCATAACCCTAAAAAATCTAGAGCTCACAAGAAACATCCGCGAAAACACAGCACGTGGAACACTGATAGACATCATTGACGAAACAGTCACAGCAACAGGCTCAAGAATGCTCGCACACAGGCTTCTCAAACCCCTTCTCAACCCGGAAAAAATAAACATGCGCCTCGACGCTGTAGAAGAACTGGTATGCGAATACCTGACAAGGGAAAACATACGCGACACACTGAAGGAAACCTATGATATAGAGCGCATAATATCACGCATCTCTTACGGAAGCGCAAACGCGCGCGACCTGCTTGCACTAAAAAAGACACTAGCATTGATACCTGCACTAAAAAAACACCTTGATAAGGCAAAATCTTCTGAACTCAGAAAGATAAAAGACATGAGCAACATGAAAGAGTTGCATGACAAGATAGATGCAGCCATATCAGAAGATCCGCCTTTAAGCATAAGGGAAGGAAAGATAATCAAACAGGGCTACAATAAAGAGCTTGACGAATTACGCTATCTATCAGGTAACGCAAAAGAATGGCTCACCCAATACGAAAAACAGGAAAAACTAAAGACCGGCATAAAAGCACTCAAAGTCAGGTTCAACAAAGTATTCGGTTACTTCATAGAAGTTACAAGGGCAAACCTCCACCTTGTACCCAATACATACATTCGAAAACAGACAACAGTCAATAGCGAGCGCTTCATCACAGAAGACCTGAAAGAAAAAGAATCACAGATACTGGGTGCAGAAGAAAAGATAGTCGCAATAGAATACAATATATTCACAAGACTGACAGAAGACATCTCAAAACACATGACAGATATCCAACATGCAGCAAAAAACATAGCACTGCTTGACTTCTACACATCCCTTGCATATATTGCTCATGAAAACAACTACATAAGACCACGTATAGATACTACAGGCATAATAGACATCAAAGATGCGCGCCATCCTGTAGTTGAAAAGATGACAGACTCATACATCACAAATGACATATATCTCGATACAGAAAAAAACAGGCTCATGATAATAACTGGTCCCAACATGGCAGGCAAAAGCACGTATATGAGGTGTGTTGCGTTGGTTGTGTTGCTTGCGCAGGTAGGTTGTTTTGTTCCTGCGAAGAGTGCGGGGATAGGGGTGGTTGACCGCATATTTACGCGTATCGGCGCTTATGACGACCTGACGATGGGGCAATCTACATTCATGATTGAGATGAATGAGACAGCAAATATACTGAACAATGCTACAGACAAAAGCTTAATTATTCTTGATGAGATCGGGCGCGGAACATCAACTTTTGACGGCCTGAGCATTGCATGGTCATGCGCAGAATATATACATGAGGCTATAGGGGCTAAGACGCTTTTTGCAACGCATTTTCATCAGCTGAATGTTCTTGAGGATGAGATGAGCGGTGTAAAAAACTACCACATGACTGCAAAAGAAGAAGGTGATACGATTATTTTTCTGCGAAAACTGGTAGAAGGCGGCACAGACAAAAGCTACGGCATCCAGGTAGCGAAACTAAGCGGCCTGCCAAAAGAAGTAATTGAGCGCGCAAAAATGATACAAGTTGGCTTGGAAAAAGAGGATTTTAAGATGATAAAAAAATACAAACTTCAGCCAACAGAGCAAAAAAAGCTCGAAAAAGAAACAAAAAAAGATAAACCAGACAAGATAATCACAAAAAAAGAAACAGAAAAAAGCAAAAAAGACATGCGCATAAAAGAAAAACAAGAGAGAAAAGACACCCAAAAAACCCTCTTTAGTTGATTTACAATATAGGAATACAATATATACTACAAGAACATAATTATTCTGACATTACTCATACATAGTCAACAAACAATAAATATATAAAATTACACATAAAGTTCTATAGTTTGAGATTAAAATGAACTGTAGACATATTCCAGACGTAATTAAAACATAGTTCGCTACTACATTTAGAGAGATGGAACCATATACTCATAAAAGCTTCTTTGAAGAGATACCTGATCTGAAAGATAAAAAATTATTAGATGTGGGTGCTGGTGGCGATTGTATATCTAGTAGATTTGGTTATCTTTCTCAATTAGCTGAGATACACGAATTAGCTAAAGAACCTCAAATTTTTGAAGGAAATATTATAGCATTAGATTCAAGCTATAATAAGCGTTATTGCATTTTACCACAAAGATTGTGGAGATACAATATATTTGCCATTTGACGACGAAAGCTTTGATATAGTTGCTATGGGTTATCTACACGACACTTTAGAAGAAAAATCAGTGCTTAAAGAAGCCATAGATGAATCAGTTAGAGTATTAAAGCCAAATGGATATCTGATAGGAGATACACCATTACACCCCATGAGACCGAGATACGAAAGACTCAGAGTTCTAAAGCTTTTATCAGGTATTGACCATCCTAAATATGCAGAACAGATAAGAAGCTATCAGGAAGCTATGAACAACGGAGGACTTGAATTCTTAAAAGAGGGTATTGGATTCAATCGTGACAATATTCAGATGTATCTAACATTTTATTTTGTAACACAAAAAAAATAATATGATTTCTTTTGATAATCCCCAACAAATTTAACCTTTCACCTCAAAGAAAAAGCATGCAAAAATATTCTGACTCTGCCTCGCGTATAATCCTCCTCGACGATTACCTTATTTCCAAGATAGCCGCAGGCGAAGTCATCGAGCGCCCCGCATCCGTCGTAAAAGAACTTATAGAAAACTCAATAGACGCAGGCGCAACCCAAATCACAGTAGATGTTGAAGACGGCGGCAAAAAACTCATCCGCATAACAGATAACGGCACAGGCATGACAAAAAAAGAAGCAGAACTCGCACTTATGCGCCATGCAACTTCAAAAATAAAAGATGAATCTGACCTCTCATCCATTCACACACTCGGATTTCGCGGCGAAGCACTCGCAAGCATCGTATCAGTATCAAGATTCAGCCTGAAGACAAAAACAAAAGACTCACAGGCAGGCACAGATATCACACAGGACGGCGCGGAAGAGCGCATAATAAAAGAAATAGGAATCCCGGAAGGGACAACCATAACAGTAAAAGATCTCTTCTTCAACACCCCTGCGCGCCAGAAATATCTGAAATCATCATCAACAGAACTCGGAAACATAATAGACGTCATTACAAGCTATACACTTATCTACCCGCAAATCCACTTCAAGCTAATCTCAAACGCAAACACACTCTTCACATCACCAAAAACACACGACATGCAGGCAAACATCGCAACAATATATGGGAAAGATGTAGCAGAAGACATGCTAAAAATAGCCTACGATAAGTCCATAATAATAACCGGCTACATCTCAAAACCGTCGCTGACACGCGCAGGTAAAAGGCACCAGTCAATCTACGTCAACAAAAGGCATATAAAAAACAAGCTGATAACCCGCGCAGTATACGACGCATACCACACATACCTTACAGTCGGGCGCCACCCGATATTCATTATATCAATAGACATAGACCCAAAAATAATAGACGTGAACGTCCATCCTGCAAAGACTGAGATACGGATAGAAAAAGAGAATGAGTTGTATGAAGCAGTTTACAGTGCAGTGAAATCGTCCCTTGAAAAAAGCGAACTCATCCCCGAAATAAAAGACAACACTGTGCAAAAAAAAATTCCTCTGCCATACACAAGACCGACACTGCCAAAAATACCATATACCCCGCAAAAAACCACATACACACCCGCACCATACACCCCAAAAATAGCCCCGCACCAGTCTCTCATAAAAGAAACAGAAAAAGACATAATATTCCAAAAACTTCCAAATATGCAGATAATCTCACAAATTACCAACTCATACATCATAGCAGAATCAGAAAGCTCAATGTACATGATAGACCAGCACGCAGCCCATGAGCGCATAAACTACGAAAAACTAAAAAAAACCAAAGACAACAGGGCAAACGGAAGCCAGACACTCATAAATCCAAAAATTATCGAACTATCCCAAAAAGACGCAGCAGTCCTGGATGAAAAAAAAGAACTCTTAAGATCTACAGGATTCGACATAGAGCCATATTCAGACAACTCCTTCTCAGTTAGAGCCATCCCAGTGATACTAGGCAAACAATACAGTGAATCAAACGTCACAGATGTAATCACCGACATCATAGAAGCAAGCAAAGTGACAGGCATAGACAACCTGAAAGACTCCATAATAAAGATGATTGCCTGCAAAGCATCAATCAAAGCAGGAGAGAAGATGACAGACGGGCAGATGATTGATCTCCTGAAAGAACTTGAGATGTGCGATGCGCCTTACACCTGCCCCCACGGGCGGCCCACAATCATTGAAATGACATTCAAAGAAATTGAAAAAAGATTCAAAAGAACTTGAAACATTCAACACATAATACTCGTTGTTCCGTCACAGTAACAATACCGATTTAAAGTTATTACAGAAAAGAAATAGTTAGTGATATCATGTTTGGAACAGAAAAAACACCTCTTTCTAGATTAATAGAAATAAGCGAAGAATATGAAATGCCCGATAGTACTCCTGTTGCTTCTGAACCATTATCAACGATTATTGATAAATACATTCTTGATAAATGTAATACTGAACAGGCGATTATTGGATATTCGCAGGTCCTAAAAGACGGAGATGTACACCGCCACATCAATATTGAACATGAAAG
>QMVA01000011.1 GCA_003660865.1 Candidatus Nanohalarchaeota archaeon
CCCTTTCCCCTTCACAATCTCAGCGCGAATCCTCTGCTCATTCTCAAACACACTCATCGCGCGATTAGCAACCTCAACCGCATCCATAGCAGGCACAACAACAACTCCGTTATCATCACCCACAACAAAATCACCATCACACACATCCTGCCCACCACAATTTACGCGCACACCAATCTCACCAAACCCCTTCGCCTCACCGGCATTAGGCCGGACATAGCGCGCAAAAGCGCAAAAATCCAGCTTCCGAATCTCATCAATATCACGAATAGTCCCATCAATAACAACCCCCGAAACACCGCGCCCAACAGCACTATGACTCGCAAGCTCACCCCACAAAGCAATATCACCGCCATCAGCATCAATCACAATAACATCACCCTTTTTAGCACCATCAATCGCGCGGACAGGCTTCGACCAGTCCCCATTCATCGCACGGACAGTAACAGCACAGCCAACCATCTTGCGCCCTAAAGTCAGAGGCAAAATCCCGCTCATCGCACCCCGGCCATGCATAGCATCACAGATATTAGGAGTAGAAACCTTCAAAAAAATCCCACGAGCCTCATCCAGCTTATGCGCACGCCTGTCAACACCCTTGAAACCACCGGAAAGACACGCGAAAATCTCATCAACCGCAACACCAACATCATCCCTCTTGGTAATTGCACTGCCTATAATCAAAATATCCGCACCCATACGCCGCGCATCAACAACACTACAAGCATCAAGCCCACCCGCAACAGCAACAGGAACACCAACCGCTTCTTTTAGCGAAGAAAGATTCTCATCAACAACAGACCCCCTCATCTGCTCATCAATACTCAGATGCGACACAACATAAGATGCACCCATCGCCTCAACATCCCGCGCCCGATTAACAACCATGTCATGAGCAACACCAAGCAAATCAACCATAATCTTAACACCATACCTCTGCGCTTCCTTCACAGCATCAACAATAGTAGAATCATCAGACATCCCAAGAACAACAACAACATCAGCACCAGCCTTCGCCGCAATCTCAACCTCTGTGGCCCCGGTATCAACAATCTTCATATCAGCAACAATAACAGTCTTTGGAAAAGCCCGCCGAAACTTACGCACACACTCAAGCCCCTCCGCCTTGATAAGCGGCGTACCAACCTCAAGCCAGTCAACACCCTTAGCAACACAGACCTCAGCAACCTTCATAGCCCTGTCAAAATCAACAAAATCCAAAGCCACCTGAACAATAGGCCTTTCACCCATTCAATTCACCCCCACAGGCAGCCAGAGAAAGCCTATCGCGCATAGCAGTAAACATCAAAGAAAGATTCTTCTGATTATCAAACTCATCCACAATTCCACGAAGCTGCGCATCATCAAACCCCTTAAGCCTCTCAATCTCAGAACAAAGCAAAGGATAACACCGGACAATATTATCAACAATCGTAACATCCGCTGCCTGCGCACTCCTCGAAAACGGGCTCAAATCAACAGTAACAACAGTCTTACCCATCGCGCGAAGCGCCTGTGTCCTGTCCCCGTCTTCAAGCGGCACAAGCACAACATCAGCACAAAAAATACCCGAAGCACTCACCCTACCACGCTCATGCAGAAGCCCGGGAATCCTTTCAGAAGCATCATCGGAAACCCCAAGAACCGAAGAAGCACCGCCATCAACCAAAATCTTACGAACTGCATCCTCCCTCTCACGACTCCGGTAAAACAAATTAACCTCAACAGGACACAAAAGCAGTCTGGAAAGCGTCACAATATCACCCACAACAAGCGCCGCCGCATTCCCATTGACAGAAATGACAGGCTTTTTGGCAAGCAAAAGCACACAAGCCGCAGCCTTAATTGCCTTCAGCGCAACATCATGCGTCCTCTCACCAAGAATATAATCAAACGCCTCGCCCCTCCCCTGCGCAATCAGCCCCTCGCACGCAACAGCACCACCCCTAAACCCCGAAACCAGTTTCTCGCGCACCATAAGCGACTCATAGCGCGGATGCGACTTAGGAATATCAACCATAACCATCACAACAATTCAGGGAGCCTGTAGCCGACCTTAGTCTTAAAAACACAGCCCACACCCTCTAATTCATCAAGCACCTTTTTATTCATATCGCGACCAACAAAAACAAATCCACTCTCACCAAGCATAGTCTGGGAAGCAAAACACCCCTCGATCCTATTCAGCCTCCGGATAACATCCAAAAGCCGCCCTGAACCAAACCCTGCCTTCTGTGAAAACTCAACCGAACACTTCATAAAATTCTCAAACACAGGATCGCAAAACAGCCTCTCCAAAACATCATCAGCAACCACATTCAACTCAGAAAAACCATCCTTCCCAATAACCTCATTCGTATCAACCCCCCCAAACGAAAAACAGACCAGATCACGCATCTCAGTATCAACATTCTCAATCACACAATAACCAGGCGCACCTTCCTTCTTCCTCAACTCAACCCCACCGAAAAGCATCGGTCCAACATCACCAAGACCAGTACCGCACTCAACCTCAGCCGCATGCGCCGCCCGCCCGATATCACAAACACTCATCCCAAGAGAAAAAACCTCATTAAGACACATCCCGACCCCAACAGCACAGGCACCGGACACACCAAACCCTGCCCCGCAAGGCAGCTTCGTAACATGGCGAACAACAATCCTCTTGCCCTTCAAAACACCCATCTTCTTTATCACAGAAAAAGACACGCAAAAATCAGTCATCTCACCATTAAGATACACAACCACACCGGACCCCGCACAAGTCTCAACCGAAGTTTCAACTCCCTCATCAATCACAATACCTGCTCCGCGGGAACCGGAGCGCAGCACATCATCATGCACACACACCCTGAAGATACACGAAATATGCCCCGGACAATAAGCTCTGGCATTCATTGCAATCACTTCACACAATTATTCTCATCAACAAAAACAACCCTCTGCCTGAACTCACGAAGCTCAGGCTCATCATAAACCCCAAAAGAAGCAATAATCACAATATCCCCTGCATCACACAGAAGCGCAGCACTCCCATTGACACAAACACATCCCGCATCGCCGCGAATTGCATAAGTAACAAAGCGCTTGCCATTAGTAACATTCCACACATGCACCTTCTCAAAAGGCAAAATACCCGCTTCATCAAGCAATCCCGGGCACACAGAAATACTCCCCTCATAATCCCTATCCGTACCAGTAACAGTAGCCCTGTGAATCTTAGACTTGCACATAAACCTCTTCATAAAATAGATATTCAGCACCCTGACTTTTAAACCTTCCGAAAACACCAATAAAACATACGTCAAATGTCGAAAAAAGAAACAACATATCTACATAAAATAACCCAAAGAACACTTCCCAAGGAAAAAACATTCAACAAACAGAAAGACAAAACAGGCACACTCACTTTTTCCCGCAAAAAGGACAATAAGCCAAATCCACATATTTCAGATTCTTACACTTTAAACATTTGGTCTTTACCTGTCTCCCGCACTTTGCACAATACACTTCTGCCAACTCCAGATTAAATCCGCAATTAGGGCATTTATTATCCTTCAAATACCTGTAGGCAACCCTCTTTGGATCATAGACCTTCTTCTGGATATAATACACAATTCCCCCCAGAAGGACAATTACCACCACAACAGAACCATAATACACCAGGTATTTCAATATCGAAACACTCATCAGAACACGAAATATCTCCGCAAACCACTCCATCGGCAAAATCTCATACAAAAAAACCAACACAACCTGCAAAAACAATATCGTTGACGCAAAGAATATCGACGTAATAATTATTGTGTAAGGGCTGTCTTTCTTCTTGTACTTCAGATAAAGAAACAAGAACACCCCGAAAAAAGGCAGTACAAACAACAACTTTAAGACAAACACTTTAACATTATAATAAGCAATTTGAGTCTTATAATCATCCCTGGCTTCATCATACAACACCTCAAGCCGGTCAAGATCTGGCCTGATTTTTTGAATTAACAGATCACGTTCAGAAATCATCTGTCCGATTTCAGAACTCAGCACATCATTAGAAGATTCCAGCGAACCTATCCGCGATTTAATCTCAGATTTATCCAATAACGGCTCTTCATCAGCAATTACCTCCTGCAGACTGACATCATACTCTCCCAACAGACCACTGATTTTATACTCATTTAAATCAACCAGTTGCTCTTTGTTATTGATGACTCTATTTAATCCAATAATCCTATCAATATCATGCTCAATATTCAGATATATGACATCCAGGCCATACTTCTTATCCATTTCATTAAACGAGCAAGATCGCTTATAGGTCATAGACTCTATATCTTCTAAATACAAACAAAAGCTTGGACTATCAGGTCTATCTGGAATCTCTTTGATATCAGAAAATACAGTCTGACCAATCACAAACAGAAAAACAAACAACGCAGCCAAAATAAGATATCCTAACTTTGACGTCCTCTTCTCACTAATCTCTGTATACGTATCTTTCTCCACCATACTAATAATATAATAAACTAAAGTTTATAAAAACAAAATTTCCAAAAGCCCATTGATGATATTGCACCATTTATGGTCAGAGCCTTAATCAATTGAGCATCATAACATTAATCACTTACCAATATACGTCAAACGCCGAACAGCCAAAAAAAAACCAACTCAGATATATAAACCTAAAGACACACTTGAATACCTTATCAAAAAAAACAGGACAAAAATCAACACAGGAGGATTCTAATGAACATCGGCACAGTAAAAGAAATCAAAAACAATGAAACAAGAGTAGGCATAACACCGGACAACGCAAAAAAATTGACAGAAACAGGCCACACCGTACTCATAGAAAAAGACGCAGGAAAAGAAGCAGGCTACGAAGACGACGCATACATCTTCAAAGGCGCAACAATAGCCACCAAAGAAGACATCTTCAAGACATCAGACATAATAGTAAAAGTAAAAGAGCCAATGCCTGAAGAATACCCATATCTCGAACTCATGAAAGGAAAGACACTATACACATTCCTCCACCTCGCAGCAGCAGAAAAACAACTCACACTAGAACTCCTCAAAAACAAAATAACAGGAATCGCCTACGAGACAGTAACAGACGAAAACAACCGCCTCCCACTTCTGACCCCCATGAGCGAAACCGCAGGAGTCCTCGCAATCCAGTACGGCGCACAATACCTCCAGAAAAAATACAATGGCAAAGGACTAACCCTCGGAAAAATAACAGGAGCGCCCCAAGCACACGTAGTAATAGTAGGTGGGGGCACAGCCGGCGCAAAAGCCACAGAAACCGCGGCAGGCCTGGGCTCAAACGTAACCCTCCTTGAACTAAACGACAAAAGAATCGAACACCTAAAAGAAAAATTCAAGAACATTGAAAACATAACCATCACAAAATCAACACCCGAAACAGTCAGAGACATAGTAAAAACAGCAGACCTTCTAATCGGTGCAGTCCTCGTACCCGGCAACAGGGCACCGACAGTAATAACAGAAGACATGGTGCGCTCAATGGAAAAAGGCACAGTCCTCATAGACATCGCAATAGACCAGGGCGGCTGCATCTGGGGCTCAAGACCAACATCCCACGACAACCCGATATACTACATAGACAACAAAATATACTGCTGCATAACAAACATGCCAGGACAGGTCCCCCACCAGTCAACAAAAGCACTCACAAGCGCAACAATAAAATACCTGAAAGACATGGCAGACACAGGCATACAGGAACTGATTAGGCAGGATAAGTATTTTAGGGCGGGAGTAAACACTATCGCAGGCAAACTGACAAACAAGGCAGTAGCAGAAGTGCTCAACCTTGAATACACGCCAATAGAAGATGTTCTCACAGATTCTCAACCCATCCACTAAATATAAAAAACCCAAAACAAGAATTAATACCTATGCCCACACAAACAAAATCCGCAAACACTATAAACTACGCGCAAGAACTCCTAAAAACCCAAACAAAAACCCTCCTAAAAAAACACAACATCAACGCGCCCATAGAAACCCCACCCGAAAACATAGACGCAGACCTCGCCATGCCGACATTCGCGCTAGCAAAAACCCTAAAAAAACCACCCCATATAATCGCACAAGACCTCCAAAATTCAATCAACCCCCCGAAAAACACATTAATCAAACAAATAAAAGCCCAAGGCCCATACCTCAACTTCTACAAAGACAACGAAAAATACACAGGAATTGTCCTGAAAAACATAACAAGCGCAAAACAAAACTACGGAAAAAAACCCGAAAAAAAACAAAAAGTAATGATAGAATACTCGCAAGCCAACACCCACAAAGCATTCCATGTAGGCCACATTCGCGGAACATCACTAGGTGAATCCCTCGCAAGAACAATGAAACACGAAGGCTACCACGTAACACAGGCAAACTACCAGGGCGACACAGGCGCCCACGTCGCAAAATGGCTCTGGTGCTACCTCAAATTCCACAAAAACGAAACACCTCCAAAAAAACAAAGTGAAAAATGGATAGCATCAATATATGTAGAATCCGTAAAAAAAACCACAAAAGAAAACCAGAAAGAAATAGACAAAATAAACAGCGACCTTGAAAACAACACCGACCCTAACCTCACCGCCCTCTGGAAAAAAACAAGAGAATGGAGCCTGAAAAGCCTGCAAGACATATACAAAGACCTGGACGCACACTTTGACCACTACTTCTTCGAGCGCCAGATGGAAACAAGAGCAAAAGAAATAGTAAAAGACCTCCTAAAATCAGGCATCGCAAAAATAGACCAGGACGCAACAATAATAGACCTAAGAAAATACAACCTCGGCATCTGGGTCCTCCTAAGAAAAGACGGCACATGCCTCTACTCAGCAAAAGACATCGCACTCGCAGAAAAAAAATTCAAAAAATACAACATAGACAAAAGCATCTACATAATAGGCGCAGCCCAGTCACTCCACGCACAGCAGCTATTCAAAACCCTCGAACTCATGAACTTCAAAAACGCAAAAAACTGCCACCACCTCTCATTCGCGGAAGTCCGCCTCCCCACCGGAAAGATGAGCTCAAGAACAGGCGAAAACATACTCTACACAGACATGCTAGAAGAACTCCTGGCTTACGCAAAACAGGAAGTAACAAAAAGACACCCGGGATGGACCCAAGAAGAAAAAGACACCTCCGCAAAAAACATCACAATCTGCGCCCTAAAATTCAGCATGCTAAACCAAAGCCCAAACAAGCTGATCACATTCAGCCCGAAAGAAGCCCTCAACTTCGAAGGAGACACAGGCCCATACATCCAATACACCCACGCAAGAGCCCACTCAATCCTGAGACAAGCCACCTTCAGCCCGGGATCATTCAACCCCGCACTACTAAAAGAAAAAGAAGAACTGGACCTCATAAAAAAACTATCACAATTCCCCGAGGCCGTAACAAAAACATGCGAACAATACGACCCCAACCAGCTCACATCCTACCTCCTCGAACTCTCCCACGACTTCAACACCTTCTACCACAAACACCCCGTACTAAAAGCCCAAAAAGAACTCAGCACCGCAAGACTAACACTGGTACAATCAACAATGCAGGTACTAAACAACGGCCTGTACCTCTTAGCCATAACCGCCCCAAAGCAAATGTAATCACTCATCATCTTCCTCATCCAGCTCAGCAGCCGCCATCTTCAACTTCTCAATAATCTTCTTAACCTCATTATCCTCCGAAAGACCCAAACGACGCGGCTCAACCACCACAGGCAACACATCCACATGCGACCTCTTAGCACGAATCTTAACAACCAACCTCTGCTTCAACCGCCTCAAAAACAACACCAACTTACTATCCTTAATCTTCACCTTCAAAAAATCAGCAGTAGACCTCTTCAACGCAGACTCCATAGTCTGCATATTCAAAATATCCTTATGCCTTCCCTCCCGTTCGGCCCTGAGACGCTTAAACTCACGAACCTTACCCTTCTTCAAAAGAGCCATATAATCCTCAATCTCAGAAATTTCACTCTTAGTCTTCAAAAGCTTACTCTGCTCATCAATCATAATCCTGTTAAACACAGTCTCATCAATCTGCCGCCTGAAATACTGCCTCTCCGCAGACTTCTTCGTCTTCTCGACAATCCTGCGCCCCCTGTTAAGCTTCACAAGAGCCTCCCCCAACATCATATAAGGCAAAACAATCTCAGTAAGAAGATAAATCGAGAAAAACATCATAAAAAATAATAGCAAAATCATCTCCTTATTATCAATCAAAAACTTCTTAACCTTAAACCACATCAACTTTGACTTTACCCCTGTCATCTGCAACTGTAAACCCAAGACTGCCCTCTGCAAAACAGCAACATCATCATCCTCAACAGCACCTTCAGCAACAGATATCAACTTTCCAATATCATCATACATCGCTTTCAACCTAACAACATCAAAACCCTCTGATTCATATCTTTCAATCTCAGAACCAACCTCAACCAAAATAGACTTTAACCTTTGCATCAACAACACATCCTCATTTTCAGACACAACCAAAGTAACAGTCTTAGACTTCTCAGAAGAACCACTCAAAAGCGCAATATTCACAACATAATCTCCCGGCAGCACACGCAACGGAACATGAACCTCCACAGGAAAATCAAAACCACTACCCACAGGCAGCGTAAACTCATTATCCACAGACACATCACAGCACACCTTGGAAATCCTGGACATAACAACCAAAGGAATATCCCCAGTATTCATAACATGCCCATAAAACGTAGAATTAAACCCCCGGACCACTTCAACCTCTGAATCCATAAGCACAAAATCAAAACTTCTGCGCTTCACCACCTCCTTCTCAGGCACCACCTCATCATTCATAGGTCTAGTCCAGTTGCCACCAACAGCACCCGCACCCCCGGCACCGCCATCCCCCCCCGAACCACCAGAATCACCGGGACTCTGTACTGCAGGCTCAACAGTCGTAAGAGTCACAGAATTCAGGCCACCATTCCTCGAAGAATCTATCGAATTCACAATAACGCCAAAACCCGATTTAGAAGGAGCAAGATAATCCAGATAAACATACACATTAGAAGTCACATGCTCAACCTCATAAACAAACGACCCACATGTAGCCTTCACCCTCGCATCACTCACACCCACGCCCCTCCTGTTCGAAACAGTCACATTTATGGGAACCGCACTCCCGACACTAAAATAATCACCAAAAGCAAGCGAAGTAATTTCAGTAGAAAGAATATTAGACACAGTAAAGTTGACAGCGCTACTCCCTCCATTTCCGCTCATGTAAACAGATGCATTTACAATATAGATTGCATCAGTCCTATCAACTGTCGGCATATCACCACCTAATATCTCCCTATAAGAACTGTCTGTGATTTCATTATCAACAAGATACTCCAGAGAAGAGGAGTCATTCAAGATAAGAGTCAAATTATACCCGTCAACAATCCTGTCATTGACATCATTTACAACCACCGTAAAATACATAGTCTCCCCCTTATTATACACAGTATGATCTGTAACAACCGAAACATTATAGTTATCTGTGGCATTAAAACTAAACGAGCAGTTGGAATATGCCGGATTCCCTACGACATCAAAAGCGTAGACTTTACAATCATACTTACCTGTCTCATTAATGCCAGAGAAATCAAACTTATACCTCCCCGGACTGACAATCTCAGCCGTATAATTCAAAACAGCGCCAAGCGGATAATAAAGTTCAAACAACACATTATCGACCAGCGAATTATCACTGACATTTGCATAGATGGAATTAATATCATACAGATTAACAAATTGATACTGAACATAAGACCCCGTAATATTAGGAGGAATAACATCCTCCTCAGTCACATTCAAAAGAATGGTGTCATTATCCATTACCCCTAAAACACCCGATTCAACACTCACAGTCAGATTGCTCAAACCAATACTGGAAGAATTGAACATCCAGCTGACCTTACGACCATAAGGATCATCCTCAACAGTTATATTGCCAACAGACACATTGAGATTACCGCCCGATAGATTAATAACCGAAACATTCTCAATAAATAACGATGAATTGATATCTACAAGGTCACCTCCGAGTGGAACAATAAACCAGGTCAAATTCAATATACGATTCACTGGCACAATTATAACAGCATCGGAACCAGAATATATCACATCAACATTACCGAAATTCACAGAGAAATTCTCCAAAGATGACATACTCTTCCTTGAATAAACAGTGACATTCACCGAATAATTCCCTGAGCGCGAAACATTGCTATAATCCAATTCATAAAAATATGTTCCATTAGCACCACCCTTACAACTCAACGTCCTGACATCAACTGCCCCGCGCGGTTTGCTAATGACCGCTTCAACCATCGATATCTTCGTAGCATTCCCGGTCACATTTGCATAAATTCCAAGATTACTGGAAACATTCAAAACCGTCTCTGAGAGACCAGTCACAACAGACAGATTAACGACATTGAATACATAACCCCAGGGCAGCCTTGCGATATTCCCTGAAGTATCATTCGAAAATATATCAGTAATATTATAACTGCCAACTAAAACAGTTTGATTATACTCTAACTTCCATATACCTATCCGGTAACCACCCATATCCAGATAAAATGACTGGTTTTCAGGCGTGCCATTCGGCATCAAAACAGATGCCCACACACGGGAAACATTAAGATTATCAGTTGCCCAGACACCGGCTGAGAAACTCCCATTTATATAGACACTACTTGGACCGTCCCAAAAAGGATTGCTGAGCACTGGACTTTCCGTATCCTTGACCTCCAAAGAAACATTAAAGACAGACGAATTATACTTCAATGCTGCATCCACTGCAACAAAAGACATCGTAAAATTACCTGCACTGGTAACATTAACAGACCATGCACTGCTATTGCTCGAACCAGAATCAATATCACCATAAGTATAATTCAGCAACATTGCTGACCCCATGTTAACATCAAGAACCACATCATATGCATCTCCAGTATGGTTTCCTGGAATATACTTATTATCCAAAGTAACATTCAGGACAAACTCTTCACTCTGGTTGACAACACACACTAAAAGCCCGTTGCACAAAACAGAAGTGATATTAAGATAAGGCGTCCTTATAAGAGTTGTATCTGAATAGACATATCCCAAAATATCAGCATACCACGTCACATTCGAATCATTTAATGGAGAAACTCCGGCAATAGAACTGGAATAGACAGACATAACCTTACCGGAAGAATTACCAAAAACAGTAATATTCAAAATAGTGCCATTCGCATCAGTCCCAAACTCCAAGCTGCAGGAGCCATTCCCAAATTCACAACCGAAAACAGAATTATTGAAAAAATAGACATCCTCTGAAGTGTTCCACAGGCTGTTTAAAGGCACATACACAGTCATATTAGGATTATCCAAAGTCCTGTTGAAATCAAATGTAACATTGATTGACCTGTTCTCACCCGCAAAGATATTGTCTTCATCATCAAGAGTTACCAAAAATCCACCACGAACAACGAGAAACTCATCCGGATCCGAATAAGTAACATTTACATTACCCAAAGTATCATTCACATAAACAGCCGATACAGTATAAGCACCCAGCACACTGGTATTATACAAAGTGACATTCCAGACATCAACAGAATAATTGCCGCCCATAGGCAAAAGCGAATAATTAGATACACCATACGGCGCATCAATCGTCGCAATAACACTATCAACATGCCTGTCGCTCACATTGACCCTGAAACTCACAGTCTCATTCTGATATATCCTCTTGCCAGGATAAAATGCATCTGAACTGATATCAAACACCGGGCTCCAAAACACAGGCGGACTATTATCAACAATAAATCCAACAGTAGTATAATTGATCAAACCAAGAGTATCATTCGCCGAAATATTCAGCGTATAATTACCAGTATCAGCACAATTAACTGCGACAGTCCCGGCATAAACCATCCCGGCACCCGGGCTCAGCTTAATCCTGCCGACATTCTGCATCGTAGTATTAAACACATCAGCAAACACAGAATCAATAGCACCATACGTATCTGACACCTCAGCAGATACAAGAATATCATCATCCTCTTTTGCAATAGTGACATTGAGACTTATGACACTCATCAAAGGCGCGCTATCATCAACCACAAACACATAGACCTCTTTATTGAGATTACCAAAAGAATCATTAGCATAAAATATTATCTGTTGATTGCCCTCAACATTCCACCCCGGATTAAAAGAAACACCGCTCACAAAAGAAATGTTCGAACCCACGCCAGCATCATACAAAGTTGAATTAACGCCTATACCTTCATCAGACACATTAACTGTGATATTGTCACTTGACCTGATATAACTGCCATTCAGAATAGAGACAGATAAAGACGGCGCAAACGTATCAACAAAATACCTGATAACCGTATGATTCAAATTACCCAGAGCATCCTTAAGCCACAAATCAAGAGTTTTGTTTCCTCCTGAATCCCATGGATCAAATCCTACATTATCTAAAAAAGACTCATTAACAATAAACTCACTGTTATCGAATTTCAACTCACCAATACCCGCACCGTCATCTGCCACATCAACAGTGACATTCCCATCCAGCCTCATGCTCGACCCGTTGACAGGACTGATGGAATCAATATACGGCGGCACATCATCCACAAAATAAGAAAACACGGAACGATTGATGTTCCCTGCAACATCACTCACCGACACCTCAAGAGAATTATTCCCGCCGGATGGCCAATCCGGATTAAAATATACATCATCGGCTATCGCCTTTTTTACACCGGCCCCATTATAACGATACCACAATTCACTCACACCGGACAAAGAATCATTTACGTCAATCTTGATATTTGCGCTTGACTTCAAATATGAATTGTTAGTCGGGTTAACTGAAACAAAAGAAGGCTTCGAAAGATCAATCGAAAAGTTCCTCCCTTTCGTCCTGACATCCCCCACATTATTCGTCGAGTTCACAAATACCCTGCAAGTTGACACCCCCTCATTCAAACAATCAGATAATACATTCACATCAAAAGACACATTACATACAGTCACGACCCACGATGTATCATTCGACCCGTTTACACGATATCCGCATGTTTGCCCCTGTGGATCAACCTCTGAATGAGAAACAGAAAAAGTCCCGTTAAGCCAGACATTCTCAGCAGGAGCAGAAATAGCCACAACAGGCGGCGAATTATCAACATTGAATGAAACATTCACAGAATCAGAATTGCCTGCCTTGTCAGTAGAATTGACTTCAACCACACAACCCGAACTGTTTGTATCAGAGCAATCTGTACCTGTATCAAAACGAAACACCAACAAATCACCACAGTTGACAGAATAATACCCACTAAAAGAACCTGGCCAGTTTTTATACCTGTAATAACACTTATCAATATAATCATCACTTGCAGAATAATTAACGCTAATCACCCCCTTAGCCCACTCCTTATCTACAGGACTGTTAATTGACACATCAGGCTCATCTACATCAAAAACAAACCACGCTGATTCTGTAGCATTATTTCCAAGCTCATCAAAAGCAGTAAAGTTTACAGAATAATTGCCAGTGACCCACGAAGACGTATCAACAGACCACGAAAAGTTACAGTCTGAACTAGTGACATTCTTTATCGAACAATTCAAAATATCAGTAGAGTTATAGATATAATAACTGCAATTCATCAAATTCCTATCCGCTCTGGCGGCCCGAACATCAATGCTAAAATCCTGATTCAGATATACCTCTTCCGGGTAATGTATAACCGCGGTCGGCAAATTATTATCCACCTCAAAAAGCACAGAAAGAGAACGAGTATATCCAAAAGAATCATTCGCATACACAGTCAGATTATAATCACCATTAGAGACCTCTGAACTGTTCCAGACCACATCCCATTGTGAGCTTTCATTCAAAGTCCCGTTTGCCACAGTCACATTGATGTCATACCAGGAAGCATTGACGCCTATACCTGAATCAGACACAGTAGTCAAAACATCAACCATCCCGGAAACAATTTTCCCTGCCTTCGGACTCTGGATTGTCATTGACGGCGCCTCCTTATCTATCCTGACAACACTAGTCTCATTATACGGTCCAATATTGCCAAGCGAATCATTAGACCTGAAATGCACATACTTTTGGCACGTCTCTCCAAAAGAACAATTTACATTTACAACATTAGCTTCAGAATATGAAAGACAATCTGCAGAATCAACATCCTTGACACACGAACTCGTAACATTGCAACCGGCACCACCACCATCATCACATACAAGCAAAATATCTTTATCTTCATCAGCCCATTCATCAGAAGTATAATTGCTGGTCGTGTTAGGTCCCGTCGTATCCACATGAAACTCATAATAACTGGCATTAAGATTACCGAGTGTATCATTCGACCAGGTATAAAGGCCATGAAGGCCATCAATGCTCCAGCCTGGATTAAAACCAACTCCACTAAAGATAGTACTATTGGCACCGTCGCCATTATAGTACCACAAAGAATCAACACCCACTCCAGGCGAATCTATCGTATTTAAAATAACCATATCATCATTTTTGATAAAACTCCCATTGGAAGGGAAAACAATCGTAACAGACGGCGGGCTATTATCCAAAACAAAGCGATAATAAGTCTCATTGACATTCCCTGCAGAATCATTTGCCCGGATATAAAGGTCTCTCACTCCATCCCCGCTCCAGCCGGGATTGAAACTAAGCGAAGAATCGAAAGTCACGTTCAATGATCCGTTATTGTACAAAGACATATCAGGATTATGTTCATATATCCCGACAGTAACATTAGACCATGAACTGACATACGAGCCGTTCTCCGGCTCCACTGAATCAAACCTAGGCGGCGTATCATCTACAATATACGTAAAGACAGAATAATTCATGTTCCCCAGTGTATCATTCATCCACACCCAGAAGAAACAGGTGCCTTCACTCGACCATCCCGGATTGAAGCCAACATTATCACTGAATGTCTTATTACTGCCACTGCCATTATAATAAAGAAGCCCCGAAATACCGACACCCGAATCATCTGCATCAATAGTAACATTTGAATCAGACCGGATAAATGAACCCGGGGTAGGATTAACAGAAACAACATACGGAGCCGTACTATCAACAAAATAAGAATACAATACAGAATAAACATTCCCTGCCCCATCAATCACCCACAACAGCAGGTCATTCCATCCTTCTTCCACCCACCCCGGCACAAAAGGCACAAGATCAGAAAACGTCCCGTTAACCGGATTCGAGCCGTTGTTATAATATCTGAAAGAAACATAATAATTGTCAGTTGTATTTACAACAAAGGAAAAACCAGCGGTGACATTAGACTCATTCTGATAAGAGATATTATATATCCCGGGGGGACTATTATCACCAACAAATCGGTACCTGCTATGATTCATATTCCCGGCACTATCATTCGCCCAGACATCAAGAAAATGTTCTCCTTCTGTCGTCCAGTTAGGATCAAAGCTGGAATTGACAGCAACCGTGATATTTCCGCTGCCATCATTATTATTGTACCAGAACGAATACACATTAAATTTATCCCCCACATTGACAGTAACATTATCACCCGTATTGATATAAGAATCGTTCATTGGCTCAACAGAACCAAAAAACGGCGGATTGGAATCAACGAAATACCTTAAATATGTATAATTATAATTGTAAGCCTTATCATACGCCTTCAAATATAGCCACTTCTCGCCGTCCGTTGACCAGTCTGTCGATATGGAACCGACACTTGAGTACTTATAATTGTAACCATCCCCATAATCGTACCGCAAACGATAAAAAGCCCCCTCATCAGTAACATTATAATCTATTACTGCATTGACAGGAACATAAGAATCATATTCTGGATAAATACTTTCATAAACAGGAGCAACCCTGTCAAGAATGATATCATCACTGTCCGGCACAACTATAGGCACATTCCCTGCCTCATCCTTTCCCTTCACATAAACAGTCTTAAACCCATCACCCAACGCGCACCCGGATCCGGTTATATTAAACAAGGAATAAGAGACAGTCCATGGAATCCACTCACTGTAATTTGAATTATCACAGGAAAAAGCAATATAATCTGGTCTATTATCACCGCCGGACATATCAGTAATGGTCATCGCAGGCGTCACATCATTCGTAAAACTATCGCCATTCTCAATTAAAATCAGCGGCAGTGCAGGCGGCTCTGTATCAACAGTAAAATTAAACGTATCAAACTTGCCCCAGTATCGTGACTTGTCCTGGCAATGGACATAAACAGTATAATCCCCGTCATCAAGACTGGAAATATCAATTGTCCCATTCACGACCTCAAGTGCCTCATCAAAACTTCCGTCTATCGGACTCAGCAAATCCCCACCTCCATACTCCTCTTTCAAAGGACCGGCACTACCCAAACTCCTGACAAAATACTCCGAAGAATCAACATAAGAATATAGCTCCTTATCGTGACAAAGTGCAATTATTACAGGATCAGAATTCGTAATAACAGGCTCAACACTAACTATTACAGTATACGGACCATAAAGGAAATTTATAACTCTCTCAAGCAACTCCCCTCTTAAAGCAGAATATGAATAATCTTGACCCCAAAACCGACCCCCCCGCATCTGTTCAAATCCGAACCCGAAGTATACTATCTTGAATGTCCCACTGTCAACCCTAATCCCTCCGATATCATCGTGATAGTTATAATACTTGATAGTTCCACTTCCACTTCCTTGTGGATACAAAAGATATTTCTTTCTGCAATTCCAGTGACTACTGCAAGTAGGACAGCTATAACAATATTCCTTGAACGAAAACCAATCCAAATCGCCTGTCACCGGGTCATTATCAAATCCATCAGTGTAATCATCATCTACATCAATAGAATCTGGAATTTTCGGATTAGAACTCAAGTAATTTTTATAAAAATCTGAGACACGAAGGACAGCATCATAAGGTATCTGCTCCCCTGAAAGAAAAAGCGAGCCTCCATTATTAAGATACTCTGTTAATTGGGTTCTGTCATCAGACAAAAGTGTGTTTTCATACTCTCTTCCTGTCAGCCAGATAAC
>QMVA01000012.1 GCA_003660865.1 Candidatus Nanohalarchaeota archaeon
AATAAATGAAATCTATTATTATATTTCGCATTAGGGGTATAATAATGTTTACGAAAGGTCAAAAAGAAGGTGTAATTAACTAAGTCTGCGGTGTCTGTTTTGAGTTAAAGCGGGAATTGCTGGTTGCAGGATACTTTTGTATCACGGAAAAAATATCCATACCTGCACGGGCGGGTTTTAATATGTGGCCTGTTGCTTCTGTTGTGGCTGTTGTTGTTGCAGGGCTTATGGTTCCCATGGGGGGCTGCTGTGCTGGATGGGGTTGGTGGGATTATTTTGCTTATTTATTTTCTTGCGCTTTCGTCGGCTGCTGTTTATATGGCGGGTTCTCGTCTTCTAACCCGTTTGGGGTTATGGGGGCTATCAGGGGGATTACGCAGATGATTGCTTATGAGGTTCCGTTTATTGTCTCGATCCTTGTCCCGATTATTGCGCTTATGGGGCTTGGTGGTGTGGATTATCTTAGTATTAGTGCTATCAATGGTTTCCAGGTGAATAATGTGTGGCTGATCCAGTTGTATCCGCTTGCAGGTGTTGTGTTTCTTTTGACGCTTGTCGGGAAGATTGAGATGCCGCCGTTCCATACGCCTGGGGCGCACTAGGAGCTTGCGGGGGGGTATAGTGCTGAGTATTCGGGGGCAGGGCTTGGGATGATTGAGGCTGCGCATATCATTAAGGGCTTTGTTGTTATGGGTCTTGCTGTCGCATTGTTTCTCGGCGGGGCTGGTACGCTTCCTGTGTTTATTGGTAAGACTTTTGGGTTTTTGGTTGTGTTGACTGTTTTGAGGGTTGTTATGGCGCGGCTGCGGATTGACCATATTCTCGAGTTTTACTGGGTGCTTGCGATTGTTGCAGGTGTTGATTTGATTAGGGTTATTCTTGTTCCCGCGGGATTGTAGGTTGTGATTATGAAGCTGATTATTGAATGTGTGAAAAATGTTTTGAAGAAGCCGTTTACGCAGAAGTATCCAGAGGAGAGACTGGAGATTCCTTCCTGGTTGCGCGGGAATTATGTGTATGATAAGGAGAAGTGCGTGTATTGCGGGTTGTGCGCGCGGTATTGCCCGTCAAATGCGATTACTGTCAATCGTGAGAAGAAGGAGTGGTGTGTGGATATCGGTAAGTACCTGTTTTGCGAGCAGTGCGCGGAGGTGTGCCCTACTAAGTGTCTTGTGCTTGGGATGGAGTTTGAGCTTGTTGCAGTTGGTAAGGGTAAGTTTGTCTTTAGGGGATAAATGAGATGATTGAGCGGTTAGGGAAGATGAAGTGTGAGCATTTGGTGATTTTTGCTGTTGTTATCGGATTTGTGGTTATTACGTTCTGGAGGGGGGTCTGGGGGCTTCTTGATCTGTATTTGTTTCCTGGTGATCCGGAGTTGAGTTTTTAGAGTTCTATTGTTATTGGTCTTTGGGTTCTTGTTGTGACTCATTATGCGACTAGGGAATTGGTTTAGTTTGTCTACTGGAAATATTTGCAGTTTGTTTATGTGTGGTTTATTGTTTCTGGTATGAAGAAGGGATTTTAAGTGAGGGTTATGTGGTTTGACTATGCTGGGTTTTTGCCGGTACGGTTATGAATTCTTTTGATAAGAGGCCTGTGATGGCAAGGATTGTCAGGCCGGTTACAAGGGAGAGGTGGGGGTCTTTTAGGAAGGTGTTTTGCGAGCTTAGTTCGTAGATGCCGCGCCAGAAGAGTATTACGCCTGTTGCACCTGAGATTGTTAGGGTTATGTGCCTGAAGTAGGAGAATTCGCGCTTTATGCTGTGCTGGACCATGGATTGCAGTGAGGATAGTTCTGATCTCAGGTGATACTTGAGTTCTGTGTCTTTGATTTGCTGGGTGTCTTTTTGGATGTTTCTTATCTTTTCTATTATTTTTTGCTGCATGGAGGTCACGTTTAGAGGTAAAATTCTTTTTTCAGGTAGTCCATTATGCGACTGTGGATGTCTTTTGAGATTGCTATGCCTATTTCGCGGGTGCGACCGTACCTGCCTTTTGAGATGACTTTGGCGCTTATTATGCTTAGCATGTCGAGTTCGGTTATTATGTCTGATATGCGCCGCTGTGTCAGGGGCTTTAATGATATTTGTGAGCATATATTCTTATATGTGTCATAGACTTCGCCTGTGAGTATTTTTTCTTTGCTGATGCCGTCAAGGAGTGTGAATATGCTGCATATGACTGCTTTGGATTGTTTGGGCTGGGTCTTTACGACTTCCATTATGCGGTCCATGTCTACTTTGGATTCTGCCATGTCTACGTGCTTTTCTGTGATCTGGGTGTTGTTGTTCCTTTCTGCTAGTTCACCTGCTACTCTTAAGAGGTCAAGAGCGCGGCGGGCATCGCCGTGTTCCTGGGCTGCGAGGGCTGCGCATTTGGATAGCACCCCGTCTTTTATTTTGTCTTCGCTGAAGGCTATTTTTGCGCGGTTGAAGAGGATGTCCTGTAATTGTACTGCGTTGTAGGGTGGAAATACGAGCTCTTCTTCTGATAGGGCGGATTTTACTCTCGCGTCTATGTAGTCTGTGAATGAAAGGTTGTTTGAGATGCCTATTATTGATATTTTTATGTTCTGGAGTTCCTGATTTATGCGGGTGAGGTTGTATAATAGCTCGTCGCCTACTTTTGATATCAGTGCGTCTATCTCGTCTATTATGATTATGACTACGCCTTTGCGCTCTTCAAGGGCGTCGAAGAATATCTTGTATACGTGATCTGTGGGTAATCCTGTTGCAGGTACTTCTTTTTCGAGTATGTTTGCAAGGTGCGCTAAAAGGCGGTATTCTGTGTCTGCGACTCGTTTCATTTTGCAGTTTACGTACATTATGTAGAGGTCTGATTCTGCTTTTTTTGCTGCTATCTTTAGCTGATTTGTGACGTATGTTGTTATGAGGGTCTTTCCTGTGCCTGTGCTGCCGTAGATGAATACGTTCGACGGCCGGTCGTTTTTCAGGGCAGGGGCGAGTATCAGTCCTAATTGATTTATCTGATTGTCTCTGTGGGGTACGTCTTCAGGGGTGTATGATATTGTGAGTGCTTTCTTGTTTGAGAATATTGGCTCTTTGTCCATATAGTCGCTGAATAGGTCTTGTATTGTTTTTTGGGACATGTGTATCAGGTCTTTTTTTTGTGGTTTCGTTGTTTGATTTCTTTGCATATTATTACTGTTTTACTGATTATGGTTTGGTATAATATATTTGTTGGTATTGTATGTGTTTTTGGTTTGTTTTATGTGGTAGAAATTTTTGTGTTTTCGGTTTGGTATATATGATGTGAAGTTTTGGTGTTGTATTTTTAGTGTGTTTCTATAGGAAATGAAGGTTTATATTAGTTTCTATGAGAAATTAGGGGTAGTTCCATAGGAAGTAAAGGGGTTGATTGAATTGTTGTGGGGGTGACCCCTTGATTTCGTGTGGAAGTTATGTTTGTTGTTGTTTTGTTTTTTATTATTATTATGTTATATATATATATATATTATATATATATTATATATATATATATTATATTATTGAAAATTTTATTATTATATATTACAATATATTATATTATATTGTATTGATAATAATATTAATGATAAATTATATTGATGTTGTCGATGTAGTTTAACGATGGTGCTGATGTGGTTGTTACTGAATGATAATCGACAAGCTGAAGAGATAAAGAATTGACTAAGTTCATGAGGAGTTATGGAAATTTGTGGTTGGATTGTATAATTTTCAATGTTTGTTGGTGATTTATTATTAACTTGTGTTGCAGTGGAAATGAAGGGGTATGGGTTAATAGTAAATCATTTATTGTGTTAATTTGAAACGCAGAGTTTGGTGTGTTTTGGATTGTGATGTTGTTTTTGTTTGTTTGTTTTTTAGGGTTTTGTTTGTATTGGGTTGTGTGTATATGTATTTTGTTGTGTTTGTTATACAGGTTTTATGTTTGTTTTCAGGTTGGCTATGAGTTGGTCTACTGTTTCGAGTTGTGATATGATGAGTGGGATTTTTTCTACTTTTGCGATTCTTTGGGCTAGTCTGTCTATTTCTTTTGGGCCGTGGAAGATTACTGCGCTGGGTTTTAGGTTTGTTACTTTTATGGCGATAAGGGGGGATCTTCCGCGTTCGACTTTTGTGAATATGAGGGCGCGCTCTGTTGTCATACTGTAGAGTTTTGCGAGTTCTTTTGGGGATAGTTCGATTATTGCTTTTAGTGAGTCTATGATTGTGTAGCCGTAGAGTGGTTTTTGTGGTTCGTTTTCTTCGTTGATTAGTTTTCCGTTGACGTATGTTGTGATGTCTTTGAGTGTGTAGGGTTTTGTTGTTTCACAGATATCCAGTATAGCGTCTGATAGGGTTTCGTTTGAGTACAGGCTGTTGAATTGTTTTGTTATTGTGTTGCCGTTTGTTTTGTCGATTTTGAGGAGGGAGTTTACTATTTTTTTTATCATTGCGACTCCAGGGGATTTTCTTCTGCCTGATTCGTAGTCGGATATTACTGAAGGCATGAGGCTCATTTTCTGTGCAAGTTCGCGCTGGGGTATTTTGAATATAGTTCTCCATTTCTGGATGGCGGCGCCTGGTTCTTGTGCGAGGACTATTTCACCTGCTATTTTTTTGGCTAGTTTTGTTTTTTCTATATCATGTTCGTGCTGTTGCATGTTTTTTGTTATGCGGGGTATTCTTAAATAGGTTGCTTTTTTAGGGTTTATTACATAGGCTGTTGCTGTGGAGTGAAAGTGTAAGTTACCCTTACTCGATATTAGGAGTTATGTCGTATTTATTTGAATTATTTTTATTTCTGTTGGTAAAGCGCCTGATTCGAGTATTGACTGTAAGTGGTTTATATTTTTCCATGCATCGTCTCTTGAGTTACCCGGGCCGCTTATCAGTATATTATCTTGTGCTTTACCCTGCAAATCGGAGGATATTTTTTGTGAATCAATAAGTTCACCATCGAGATATAAATCAATGTTGCTCGACAAATAGCTTCTGCTACCTGAAAATTCTTTTGTAAGGTCATTTGTGACCTTTGCAAGTCTATTAGCAGCAGTTTGAGATATCTTTATTGAGAACTGATACTGCCAGTTGCTTCCTGTTCTAGATATACTTGTGTGTTGAGCATTGTTAAATACCTGTTCTATGTCTTCACTTGCTATCACAAACGCTCTCAAGATTATAACATCATCATCTGTCCTGTTTACATACTTAATCTGTACTCCTTCAAAGTCAATTGTGTCATTGACCTCAAGCGCAACGTCGCCAATCTCTATCGCACCTGAAGGCAGAAGCGCAATATCATGCGGTTTCTTATTGAAATTAAATACAGCAGTTCTACCTTTGAAAGTAATATTTCTATCTATAATAGCCTTAAATTTACCATGTCTTTCTATCAATTCCCTTAATTCTTCTTTATTGATATTGGGTATTGGTATCTGTAGTTGCACATATAATTTTCCGTCTATTTCAATAGGTTGTAGTTGGTTTTTTCTTATACCATATTCATAAATTCTTTTTTCGAGTATATCTATTACTTTCATAGCGTTGTCTTTTGTGGGATTATTCAGTTGGATAAGTATGCTAGTGCAGTTTGAGTCTCCACATTGGAACTCTGGTTTGTTAACATCTATCGATGTGAGGCTAGTATTAAGTTGATTTGTCTGTTGAATGTTTGCAGTCCACATATATCCAATGGCAATCACTATAATAGATAGAGTTATGAATAATGTAATCGTCATTAGTATGATGGCTGTTATTACGCGCATTAAAGTAATTTCGTGGATTTCCTTAAGTACTATGATGAAAATATAGAAGTAATATATTAACACAAAAATATTTATTATCGGTATCCATATCAGTAGCGAAAATGCTGTGAGATATGCCATGACTCTAAAGGTTATCTCATAATTCTTCTTTGATCCAACAAGTTTTAGGAACAGATGGTATATTGCAGAAGAGACAAATAATCCGATTGCACCCATAACAATCGCAGAAAGAAGCCATAGCGCTACAAATGCATTCAAATATAATCCTTGAGACACAAGAGCCTGTTTTAACTGTAGTAATTGCATCTTCTCCGAAGTTGCAAAGAACATGACAATAGACAATATTGATGCGACAACCAGATTAAACATAGCAAACCTGAACGGCTCTCCAAACCCTCCTGTAGTCGGCATAGTTTTGAAGAATTGCTTTGGTTATAGTATTATCGTTTTTACATTCTTAAACCATTCATCAAAAAATTTCATTCAGTCACCTTTTCTGTCTGATATTGCAATATATAGTACTTGATAAGACTATTTATACTTTTTATCCGACGTAGCCAAGTATATCAGGGTATCTTATGTTATTGGTTGGATGATATGAGAGGTTTTGTGTAGTCAATAATTGCGTGTAATTTGTGGTGAGTGTGCAGAGAATGTTTGTGGTTTATTTAACAGTAGGTAAGTAATAAAAAGTTTAGTGCACAAAGATATAGTGAATAAGGGTGTAGGTGCGATGTCAATGGATGTGAAAAAAAACAGTGGGCATGAGATTACACGAAAAGAGGAGCTTAATTCAGGCGATTACCTGATTGAGGTTAGGGCGCCTTTGGTTGCTGCGAAGTTTATGCCAGGTAATTTTGTGATTTTTCTTCTGCATGAGAAGGGGGAGAGGGTTCCTATGTCTGTGCAGAAGGTAGAGGGAGATAGGATTACTGTGTTTTTTAAGAAGTTGGGTAAGACTTCGCGCGAGTTGGATTCGTGGCATGTTGGGGATTGTATTAATTCTGTTGTTGGTCCGTTGGGAAATGCTATTGAGCTTAAGAAGTATGGTAATGTGGTGTTTGCGTCTGACTTAGTGTGCGGTCATGCTGAGAATTATGCTGCTGTGAAGGGATTAAAGGGGGCAGGCAATCATGTCATTTCAATGCAGTCTTTTCCTACGAAGGATGATGTTTATCCCCGGAAGGAGTTGAGTACTATGGCTGATGAGTATTTCCTGACTACAGCGGATGGGTCGCAGGGGATTAAAGGTCATTATACTGATGTCCTGAAGGGACTGCTTGATGAAAATAAGGTTGATATGGTTTTTGCGGGGGGAGATATTCCGTCATTGGGGAAGTTGTCTGAGTTGACTAAGAGGTATAATGTGAGGACAATGGTTACGTTGCGGCAAATTATGATTGACGGTACCGGAATGTGCGGGGCATGCCGTGTTTTTATTGATGGTGAGATGAAACTAACTTGCATAGACGGGCCGATGTTTGATGGTCATAAGGTTAATTTTGAGGAAGTGATTGCGAGGCTTGGGATGTTTAAGGAAGAGGAGTCTGTTGCGATGGAGGATTACAATAGCAGGGGGGTATGTCATGAGCGCAAATAAGGTGAAGAGGGTTCCTATGCCTGAGTTGGCTGTTGAGGAGAGGGTTAAGACATTTGATGAGGTTCCTCTTGGATATACTGAGGAGCAGGCGGTTTTAGAGGCAGGGCGCTGTATGCAGTGTGGTAATGCGCCGTGTATCATGGAGTGTCCTGTTAATATAGATATTAAGATGTTTTTGAAGCAGGTTTCTCTGAAGGATTTTAAGGGGGCTTTTTTGACTATCAAAAAGTATAATCCGATACCTGCGATTACAGGGAGGGTGTGCCCGCAGGAGACACAGTGCGAGGGTGTGTGTACGCTTGGAAAGATTGGTGATGCGACGAATATAGGTAAGGTGGAGTCTTTTGTGGCTGATTGGGCGAGGAAGAATAATGTGCGGGAAGAGTTTGATGTTGTGGAGAGGTCCCAAAAGGTTGCTGTGATTGGGTCCGGGCCTGCCAGTATCAGTTGTGCTGTTGATTTGAGGAAGAGCGGTTATCAGGTTGTGATGTATGAGGCGCTGCATAAGGCGGGTGGGGTGCTTCAGTATGGTATTCCTGAGTTCAGGTTGCCGAGGGATGTTGTGGATGCGGAGTTGTCTTATCTTTCTGATATCGGTGTTGAGATAAGGTTGAATAGGATTATAGGGCAGAATGTTTCTTTTGATGAGTTGCGTGATGAGTATGATGCTATTTTTGTCGGGACTGGTGCTGGTGCGCCGCTTTTTTTGGGTATTGACGGGGAGAAGCTGAATGGTGTGTATTCTGCTAATGAATTTCTTATCAGGGTGAACCTGATGAAGGCTTATAAGTTCCCTGAGTATGATACGCCTGTGAGAGTGGGTGGTAAAGTGGGGGTAATTGGTGCTGGGAATGTTGCTATGGATGCTGCGAGGAGCGCGGTTCGTCTCGGGGCTGAGGTTCATGTCCTTTATCGGAGGACGAAGAAGGAGGCGCCGGTGAGGGTTGAGGAGATGCGCCATGCGATTGAGGAAGGGATTAATTTTGTTGAGCTTGTTGGTCCTGTGAGGATACTTGGCGAGGAGGGATGGGTCAAGGGTATTGAGCTTGTAAAGATGAAGTTGGGGAAGCCTGATAAGAGCGGTCGGCCCAGGCCTGTGCCTGTTCGCGGCAGTGAGTTTACGATGGATCTTGATACTGTTGTTGTTGCTCTTGGTACGAGGCCAAACAGGTTGTTTTTGAGTAGGGTACCTGGGCTTGAGACTACGGATAAGGGTATTATTATTGTTGGTGATGATTTGGCTACTAATATTGACGGTGTTTTTGCCGGCGGTGATGCTATTAGCGGGGGGTCGACGGTTATACTGGCGCTGGGTGAGGGGCGGAAGGCTGCGAAGTCGATTGAGGATTATTTGGCGGGTTGAGGGTCAGGCAGAAAAGGTTTAGGGTAGAGGTGGCTGAGAGGTCGTTGGGGTGTTTCTGGGCTGAGTTGTTGGAGTAATATCTGTTATGTTCTGTTGCTTTGGATTGGTCTACTTTTTTTGATATTCATTTAGTGCTTTGATGCATGATGATGTTGTAAATATTCGATTTTGATCTCTTGCATCTTCCCGCCAGCGATTTGAATGGTGCCATGGTTGAGTGTTTGAAGGTAAGGGAAATTGAAGTATTGGTGTTGTGTTCCAACTGCCGTCATCTCTTTGACTTGATAGTAATTTTTCAACGCGCGAGTTAGCAGTCTCGTAATCTTTTTTGTTTCTAATTAATGCTTGTATTGATAATGCAAGGTAAAATGGCACATTAGGAATATTATCATTTTGTGCAATCCATTCTGTTGCTTTTTTAACCTGATCATCATATCCTAATTTTGAAAGTGCCTCGAGTGAATGTGTGGTTGCGTATACGTCACTAGTCCACCAGTAAGATTTCCATTGACTATCTTCTTGTTGTGTGTTTATAGTTGAAGACATAACTATTTGGACAAATGTCTTCACCATATCCTTAAAATTGCCATGCAATTTTAGGATCCAGTGAATCGAAGATTCACCAGGATAGATTAAGGTCTCTTGGTTTTTGGCTAAGTTTATCCATATAGTAACGACCTTAACTATAAAAGAAATTGAACTGCAATATCATTATCAAAATTTGCCAATAGTGCAGAGGCAGTAATATCCGGAGTGGATGAACATCAACTTTCAACTGACATTTCAGGAGGTATTCTCGCATAATTTCTTATTGATTGTTCTTGATAAGTTCTTGGCAATCCAATATAAAGGTCAATTATTGTTGGATTGACTATAATTAATTTTCATTCCTTAGCAACGGTAGAAACTGGATGAGCGTTGAGTTGTAGGGCTTTAATTTGATGTGTATTGCGTTCGAAAAGTATATAATATTATCGGGGTATTCTTGTAGTATGGTTGGGAGAATATTTTGTTTTTGAGTGTGATGGTTAATTGTTAATTTTGATGTATGTGTGGGTGATGTGATGGCGAAGGTTTGTGTTGAGATTCCACAGGAGATTGTGGATGATGTGCGTGCGCATGTGGGGGATGATAAAAAATTTGTTAATTTTTCGGATGCAGTGAGGACTGCGCTTCGTAAGATGCTTGACCAGCTTGATGAGGTTGACAGGCGGCATGGGAGAATTGAGGGGGGATGAGTATGATTAAGGTTTCATGGGATGATTTTTTTGGGCTAACGCAGATGCTTTCTGATAAGCTGAAGGATAAGGATTTTGATTCTGTTGTGTGTATCAACAGGGGAGGGCTTGTTGTCGGGAGGATGCTTTCTGATGCTTTGGGGCTGCCTTTGGGGGTTATCAGTGCTAAGTCTTATGGTGTCGGGAAGGCGGATAGTGCGGGTAAGGTTGTTGTGGATGAGAAGGTGTCGATTGTCGGTGGTGTTGGTCGGAAGGTCTTGATTGTGGATGATATTGCTGATCATGGGGGTACGTTTATGGCTGTTAAGAGTTTTTTTGAGGATGAACTGGGGTTGAATGTTTTGACTGCTGCGGTTTTCAGGAAGGAGGGGTGCGCTATTGATGTTGATTTTTGCGCGTCTGGGGTTGGGCGTGAGTGGATTGTTATGCCTTATGAGGCTTGTGAGTTTTCGCGGGGTGGTGAGGTATGAGGATTTGTCGTGAGTTTTATTTTGATGCTGCGCATTTTCTGCCGGGGTATGATGGCAAGTGCGCCAACCTGCATGGGCATACTTACAAGCTTGAGGTTGTTGTGTCCGGAAAGGTTGGCAAGGGCGGAATGGTTGTTGATTTTTCGTATGTGAAGAATATTGTTAACAGGGTTGTTGTTGATAAGTTGGATCATGCTAGTCTAAATGATGTTTTTTCTAATCCTACGGCTGAGAATATGGTTGTTTGGATTTTTGGTGAGATTAAGAAGGAGTTGCCGGGTGTTTGTTGTGTCCGGCTGTGGGAGGGTGTGCATTCGTGGGTGGAGTATGATGGCAAAGAGTAAGCTTAGGGTTGTTGAGGTTTTTGATTCTATCCAGGGTGAAGGGGGGCTTATGGGGCTGCCTCATACGTTTATCCGGCTTGCTGGGTGTAATTTGAGGTGCCGGTGGTGTGATACTAAGTATGCGCTTGATGCGCCGGGTGTTGAGATGAGTGTGGATGACGTTGTTTCTAAGGTGAATTGCGGGTATGTATGTCTTACGGGCGGTGAGCCGCTTTTGCAGGATGTTTATGGGCTTTTGGGTGGTTTGAAGGGTAAGAAGGTTACGGTTGAGACTAATTGCACTGTGCGCGATGAGAGGCTTGATGAGTTTGTTTTTTTGTATTCTGTGTCGCCGAAGCTTTCTTCGAGTGGCGAGGGGTATGATGTGAGGGTGCTTGAGAGTTATCTAAATTTAGATAATGTGCGGGTGAAGTTTGTTGTGTGTGATGATGATGATTTTTTGGAAGCGGTGTCGATTGTTGAAAAGTATAATGCTTTTGTGAGAGGTAAGGTTGTTTTGCAGCCGGATGGGATGTGTTCTATGTCTGAGTATCAGAGGAGGCTTGGGTGGCTTTGCGGTAAGGTTATGGGGTGTGAGGTGCTGGTCCGGAGTGATGTGCGGGTGCTTTTGCAGTTGCATAAGGTTATCTGGGGGAATAAGAGGGGTGTGTAGTTATGAAAAAGTGTGTTGTGCTTTTGAGCGGGGGGCTTGATTCGTGTACTTGTGCTGCTATTGCCAAAAATGGGGGGTATGAGGTCTATGCTATGAGTTTTGATTACGGGCAGAGGCATAAGGTTGAGGTTTCAAGTGCGAGGGCTGTTGCGGATGCGGTGGGGGTTGTTGAGCATAAGGTTGTTGAGATTGATTTGCGGCAAATAGGGGGTTCTGCGCTTACTTCTGATATCGATGTTCCGAAGGATAGGGAGATTGGTGAGGGGGTTCCTGTTACTTATGTGCCGTTTCGCAATGCGATCTTTCTTGGGTTTGCTACTGCGTGGGCGGAGGTTGTTGGTGCGCATGATGTTTTTGTGGGGGTTAATGCGGTTGATTATTCGGGGTATCCGGATTGCAGGGGTGAGTTTATTTCTGCTTTTGAGAAGGTTATGAATCTTGGGACTAAGTGCGGGGGGTTTAGGATTATTGCGCCGCTTTTGAAGATGTCTAAGAAGGAGATTGTTCTTCGGGCGGTTAAGGAAGGGGCGCCGATTGAGTTGACGCATAGCTGTTATTCGCCTGTTTCCGGTAAGGCGTGCGGGAGGTGCGATTCGTGCCAGCTTCGGCTTAAGGGGTTTTTGGAGGCTGGGGTTTCTGATCCTGTGGAGTATTGTGATTGAGGTGTTTTTATGGTTGATGAGTTGGCTGATGTGCAGGGATATGGGGATTTGAGGCGGGTTGGTATTGATAAGGTTGGTGTTCGGGGCGTGTCTTTGCCGCTTAAGATTAAGGATAAGGTGAGTGGGTTTCAGTATGTTTCTGCATCTGTTGATTGTTTTGTTGATCTGCCGCATGAGTTTCGCGGTGCGCATATGTCGAGGTTTATCGAGGTTTTGAATGAGTGCCGGGGGAAGGTTTTTGGTGGGGATGTTGTTCGCAGGATGCTTGTTGAGTTGCGTAAGAGGCTTTGCGCTGATTCTTCGCATGTTCGGGTGGTTTTTCCTTATTTTGTTGAGAAGACTGCGCCTGTTTCGGGCAAAAAGAGTGTTATGAAGTATGATTGCACTTTTTTTGGTGATTATTGTGAGAGTTTTTCGTTTATGATTGAGATTAAGGTGCCTGTTGCTACGCTTTGCCCTTGTTCTAAGGAGATTTGTGGGAATGGGAATGGGGCGCATAACCAGAGGGGGGTTGTTACTGTGCGTGTCCGGTGCGGAGCGTTTGTGTGGATTGAGGATATTATCAAGATTGTTGAGGGGTCTTGCAGTACGGAGGTTTTTTCGTTGCTTAAGAGGGAGGATGAGAAGGCTGTGTGTGAGACGATGTACAGGCAGCCGATGTTTGTTGAGGATGTTGTGCGGGAGGTTGTTTTGAAGTTGCGTAAGGTGAAGGGGGTTTCGGGGTTTAAGGTTGAGTGTGAGAATTTTGAGTCGATTCATGCGCATAATGCGTATGCGATGGTTGATGAGTTGTGAGGTTTTTTTTGCTGTGTTTTTGTGAGAGGTAATATGCTTGTTTCTCAGGTAATCCAAATGATTTTTAAGGTTTTGCGTCTATTATAGTTTATTACTTGCAGGGGTCGCCCAGCTGGCCAAAGTATTTTAGCAGGGTTTTTGCCTGTTTTTTTGTGGGTTAGAGGCGCTGGACTCAAGAATACATTCAATTCGTTTTTGAGTGCTGAGCATGCGTGTGCGTATGTGATGATTTTAAGAAATCCAGTCTCGTAGGAGTTCGAGGGTTCGAATCCCTTCCCCTGCATCAGCCTTCAGAAAGGCTGGCGATCAGAGCGACCGTAAAGCGTTCCGTTTTAGGTCACTGGCGCTTTGCTTGAGTATATGAAAGGTACTTGTTGTGTTTTGCTTGGGTTGAATGTAAAGGGCGGTTTATTCCTCTTTGTGTTTGGGGTGTCTGTTCTCGAGTTCTCACCCACCCTATTTTTGGCTATGTTTTCTTAGAGGGGTTGTTTTGGTTAGGTTATGTTTTTTTGTGGGAGAAGCAGGGGTTGGGGATGGTGTTGGTCAGGTGACACATTTTGTTCTTTTGTGGCTGGTTAGTCTTCTGTGGTTATTTCCAGTTCGTTTCCTGTGAGGGGTTCGATTATTTTGCTGCATTTTGGGCATCTTATGAAGTGGATGTGGCCGGGGATATCTATTATTCCTGCGAAGTCGTATGGATATTTTGAGGTTACTGGTGTTTGTTCTGTTTCCATTTTGATCTGTTCTAAGGGGGTGTTTTGGACTTGGTTTTTGAATATGTCGAGAATTCTTGATTTTTCGCTGCGTATTATGCCTAGTTTTATTTTTGCTTTTTCGGGTTTGTTGTTTTCAGGGTTTCTATTATTGTCTGAACTGCGGATTGTTTGTGTGTGTTGTTTTTTTTTGGTTTGATGATTTATATATATGTGTGTGTGTGAAGTTATTGTTATGGGGTTTTTGGAGAAGGTTTTTGGGTGTGAGACTGCGCATGTTCATCGGAGGGGGGATGAGGTTCATGTTTTTGGTAGTGTGGCGGGGGTTGTCTCTATTGTTTCGGGGATTGTTTTGTATGTTTTGCTGATGCCTTTGAGTGTGGTTGGGTATATTCGTGTGGTTGGGCTTGTGTGGGTGCTTTTCGGGGTGCTTGCGTTTTATGGGTTGTATGTGTTTGAGCATGAGGACAGGAGGACCGGTGGGAGGATGCTTGCGGTTCTTGGGCTTTTTGGGCTGGTTTTTGGTGTCGGTTTTTTTGCCGGGGCTTTGATGATGGTTTTTGCAGGGGTTCTTGGTATCGCATGTTCGGTGCGAAGGGTCGGGGAGAAGTTGTGTTAGGTTTTTTGAAGGGCGTTTTGGTAGTAGTGGATGAGGAATGAGAAGCTTATTGTTGTGCTTATTATTATTATTATTGTGGGAATTATTGTTATCTGGCTTACGGGGCTATCAGGTGGCTTGGTATGAGTATTGTTACAGGGGATGTTATTAGGAGGAATGGTATTGATGCTATGAGTAGTGGGATGAGGAAGAGGATGTTTGAGGTTATTATCGATAGTGCTGTTTTTTTGGGTTGTTCGGTTGCTATTTTTATGTTTTTTTTTGGCTGAGGCGGTTATTGTTGTGTTTTCTATGAGTATGATGAATGGGGAGTAGAATAAGAGGAACCATAGAAGTATGCTTACCGGGGTAAGGAGAGTTAGTGTTTCTGCTGTCATCGATGATATGATGTGTTCTTTTAGTGGTTTGCTGGCTGTTTCGATTGAGTATGTTTTTATGATGTTTATTGTGTGTGCTGCTAGGATTATGATTGGTACTGATGCGAGGAGTGTGGTTGTGGTGAGCGCAAATGTGAATTTGATGAATGTTGGTTTTGTTGTGTTTTTTTGGTTATGTGATATGCTATGTATGAGTATATGATGAAGAATACCAGGAGTGCGGCTGTTATCTCTGCGGCGGTCATTTGTTTTTCTGTTGGGTTGTCTGGTATGGTTATTATTGTCATGAGTAATATTGCTAGTGCTATGGATGTGGCGAAGAGCAGGATTAGGCAGGTCATTGTTGCTTTGGCTGTTTTGATGTTTCCCATATCAGTGGATTTCTGCATTCTACGCATCAGTTGCCGTTGTCGCTTTTTATCGGGTACCTGGAGAGGAGTGCGGGGTGTGAGGTTGTTTTTGTGGGGGTGCAGCCGGAGTCTGTCGGGTTTGGGTGTGAGTTGAGTGATGTGTGCAGGGAGGGAGTTTTGCGGGCGGTTGAGGTTGTTTGCGGGCTGGTTTCGGAATGAGTATTTTCGCTGAAGTATAGGGTATTGTCTCAGAGAACAGCGATTCCCAGACTTAAGAAAGATGCAAGGAATAAAAGCGCTCCTGCAACTACAAACTGCAAAATCCATGCCAAAAAAGCGGAAAGCCACGACATCTTGAATACTTTTTTATATATGAATAGGAGCAAGATGAATCCGATAATAGGTATGTCTAAAGCTGCGCCGATGACGCCGACAATAAGATTGACCATAGGTACCTTAAATATCGTTGCCTTGCCGCCCAAAAGCCCGACTGCAAAGTAAAGCGGCAGCGCAGAAATTAGGAGGATTGCGATAATTGCAAGGATACCGATAGTAACACCAAATAACAATGTCATAATGTTTCTTACATTTTGGCTTTTTTAAATGTGATTTTTTCAGTCAAGGTGGTTTAGTTCGTCTCTCAGGTTCTCAAGTGTCTTGTGGAGGTTTGAGACATTGGTTGACATCTGGATGTCTACGCCCTCGTCGGGTATTTCGAGACCATCCGGGACGGTTAGTTTTCCTTCCACATCTGTGAGTTTTTCGTCGAGGGTGTTCAGGTGGGATTCGAGCCTTTCGATTGCTTCTGCTTTTAGTTTTTCTGCTTTTCCTACTAAAGAAATAGTGTCTGCTATGTATTTTATGTCTTTTTTTGCATCTATGAGTTGTTTTGCGACTTCGGTGTGTTCGTCTATTTTTACGAACAGTTCGGTTTCTACCTCTGTTTTTGGTTCTGTGTCATGTGTTTTTGCGGGTTCTATCAGGTTGTTTACCTGTGTGTTGTGCGGCGCGTTTATGGGTGTTGGCATGATTTTTTCCTGTGGCGCTTGTGGAGGTGCTGTGTTTAGGGGTGTTATGGGGTCGCCTGTGCCCAGTCCGACTACGCCTTTCAGACGGTTTATGTCGCTTTCTGTTAATTTCTCGGATGGCATTTTTAATTATTGGTGGCTAATGTTTATATAAGTTATAGAAGTGGGTGGTGCCCTCACCGGGATTTTCACGCGTTTTGCATGTGTTTTTGTGCTTTTCGCGTCTTGAACCCGGGCCACAGCCTCCGCAAGGCTGCATCTTATCCACTGGACTATGAGGGCATACGGTGAATGGATGTGTATTGGCAAAGTTTATAAAGGTTTAGGGGGTATATTAAGTAAATTCATGATTTGTTCGTGATTTTTATTGATTTAATGGTATTGATTTAATGGTGAAAGATATGGATGATATGTCGTGTAATGGTTGCGGTGCCAGTATTTCGGTTGGCGAGCATTCGGTTAAGTTTAAGTGCCCTGCATGCGGTGAGATGATTGTAAGGTGCAGTAAGTGTAAGGTTACTTCGAATAATTATACATGTAGAAAGTGCGGGTTTGTCGGACCGTGATAGGGTGATGTTTTATGGGTAGTAATGTGCTTGCGACATTCAGGGTTATGCCTGAGTCGGCTGATATTGATTTGGCTTTGGTTGAGTCCCGGATTAGGGAGCTTGATATTGGTGATATTAAGGAGATGAAGCAGGAGGATATTGCTTTTGGATTGAAGCAGTTGACTGTACTTGTTCTTATGGCTGATGAAGGCGGACTTCTGGAGAAGATTGAGGGTAAGATTCGCGATGTTGAGGGAGTGCAGGATGCGGAGAATACCGGTGTTACGCTGATTTGAGTACCTGATTTTCTAATATTTGTTTTTTGCAGATATTGTGTTTATGTTTTTTTTTGAATGCTGTTTTGTAAATATTGTGATAGTAACAATAGTAACATTTGTAAAATGTTATTGATATATTTAACAGCCTACTTTTTTGCAGGCAGTATGTTTATAATTCGTGTGCCG
>QMVA01000013.1 GCA_003660865.1 Candidatus Nanohalarchaeota archaeon
AATGTAGGAAATCGGTACGATTTGCGAAATTTTGAAAATTTGTACCAAATTTCCAATTTTCGAAATTCGAAATGGGTGAACATTTCGAAAATCCAGGAAATCTTCGATTTCCCCGGATAGATTGACGTCTCTTGGTTTTGGGTAGAGTTTGTCCATTTAGTAACGACGTCAACTATAAATAGAAGAAACAGCAGATATAATCTATGGAAAACCAGGTAAAGCTCTATAATCCGGGCGTGGAAGCATACCCTAAATCCGGCATATTTCTCAGCAATATCCTGATGATTCTCTGGATTGCTCTTGGAACAATTGCCTGTTGGCTCATGCATCCGTTAATAGGATAGCTAGATTTTGCATTTGCGACAAAGAGAGTATTCATTGTACTAAGAAAAATGGTATGCACAAATTGCTACTATTATGCCAAATGGTGCTCTACTGGCTGGGAAAAGCTCTCGTGCGCGTTTTTTAAGAAAGGAAAGATTGAAAACTTTAAGACAAGCACATGCATAAAAATCGCTCCGTTTACTTATGGCCTCTTGACTTTAGTCCCTATTACTCTTTTAATCATTTCACTGATTCAGCAATACAGCGCATTCAAATTTACAGTATTGGCGCTTTTCCTATCTGTTTCAGTCTACTCAGACGCAATAAGCAGAAAAAAAGCATGCGCATAGTGCAAGATGAACACAATCTGTCCCGGGAGTGCAGCATGATGACAGAATATTCAACAAAAAAATACCCGACAATTGCAGCATGCGGCCTTGACTGCCCATATACTCAATTAATTGTTGCATTGACTACAGCAGCATTTCGCCTTGAGAATGTCTGGTGCATAAACATATATAGTTGAAGACATAACTATTTGGACAAATGTCTTCACCATATAGATTAAGGTCTCTTGGTTTTTGGCTAAGTTTGTCCATATAGTAACGACCTTAACTATAATTATATTATATACTAATGTAATAGGATAGAAAAACCTATGGCAATAAAATCATGAAATCTCTACAGTGTTATGGGATTTCAAGCTTTTATTGCTTGATACAATTTTGGGAGGCAATAAAATGCAGATAAGATTCACAAAAATGCACGGTCTTGGAAACGACTACATCTTCATAAACTGCTTTGAAGAAATTCTTGATAATGTCAACCTGAAAGAGCTCGCAATCAGTATGAGCAAGCCCCACTACGGCATCGGCTCAGACGGCATAATCCTGATCCTACCCCCCAAATCAGAAGAAAACGACTTCAAATACCGTGTATTCAACTCAGACGGCTCAGAGGCAGAGATGTGCGGGAACGGCATAAGATGCGCTGCAAAATATGTGTACGATCATAATCTTACAAAAAAGACAAAACTAAGATTCGAGACAAAGGCAGGCATAATAATACCAGAACTTATCCTGAAAAAAGACAAAGTACTGGAAGTCCGCGTGGATATGGGCGAACCCATAATTGAGCGCGAAAAAATACCAATGAAAGGACCAACAGGCAGAGTAATAAACGAAGACCTCAATGTAGATAATAAAACCCTGAAAATAACCAGCGTCTCAATGGGCAATCCCCACTGCATAATATTCACAAAAGACACACAATTCAAAGACTTCGAACAACTCGGAAAAACAATAGAAACACATAACTCCTTCCCCAACAAAACAAATGTAGAGTTCATACAGGTATTAAACAAAAAAGAGATCATAATGCGCGTCTGGGAGCGCGCCGAAGGTGAAACTCTTGCATGCGGTACCGGCGCATGCGCATCTGCAGTGGCATGTGTCCTGAACAAAAAGACAGATAGAACTGTAACAGTCCACCTGAAAGGCGGAGACCTGAAAATAGAATGGGACAAGGACACAAACCATGTTTTTATGACAGGTCCGGCAGTTGAGGTCTTTGACGGGATATGGAAACAATGAGTTGGCTACGGCTCACCCACAACGTCAAACTCATCTATAACTTTAAATAACTCAACCAACAATTTTACATATCAACATCACAAAAAGACAGTGAAACCCATGAAAATCGAAACAAGCTCAACCCTAAACTCACTCAGCGCTTACGCATTCGACGAAGTCGATAAGATGCGCGACAATCTCACAGCCAAAGGCATTGACGTAATAGACTTTGGCGTGGGTGATCCAAGAGAGCCAACTCCCCAAATTGTAAGAGATGCAGTAAAAACAGCAGTAGACAAAAGAAAGACAGACGGCTACCCGAGAAACAACGGCACTCCTGAATTTCTGGAGGCAGTCAAAAGCTGGACAGAAAAAAGATTTTCAGTAACCCTTGACAAAAACACAGAAATTGCATCAAACATAGGCTCAAAAGAGGCAGTATTCAATCTGCCACTTGCGTTCCTTAACCCCGGTGATATAGCACTCATACCAAATCCAGGGTATCCTCCGTTCGAGCGCGGCACGATCTTTGCAAAGGGAAAACCAGTATATATGAACCTCACAGAAGAAAACAGCTTCTGCCCGGACCCCGAAGACATAAGCACAGATACAGCAAAAAAAGCAAAAATCTTATGGTTCAACTACCCAAACAGCCCAACAGGAAAGATAGCATCAAAAGAATACATAAAAAAATGCATAGACTTCTGCCATGACAATAACATAATACTTGCATCAGACGAGGCATACTCAGAAATCTACTTTGAAAAAAAGCCGATTTGCCCTCTTGAAATATCAAAAGAAGGAGTGATATCAATAAACTCCCTATCAAAAAGAAGTAACATGACCGGCTATCGTGCAGGATGGCTTGCCGGCGACGAAAACATAATATCAGCATACAAGAAACTAAAGGCGAACATAGACTCAGGGACATGCACATTTATACAGGACGCGGCAACTGCCGCCCTGAAAGACGAAAAACACGTAGAATACATGCGAAAGAACTATCAGATTAAGCGCGACATAATGCTTAAAGCATTCAAAGAACTAGACCTGAAAGACTGCACACCCGATGCCACATTCTACATCTGGCAGAAAACACCAGACAACTATACATCACTCGAATTTATAAAAAAACTAATGTACGAAAAAACAGGCATCGTAGCAACCCCCGGCAACTTCATCGCAAACAACGTAGAGAACCTTAACCCTGGTGAAGGATACGTAAGATTTGCACTCGTCCCGACAATCGAAAAGACAAAAGAGGCAGCAGAGCGCCTGAAGAACCTAGACCTCTGATTTACTTCTCTTTCTTCATAATCCCGCGCGCAGCAATAATCCCTGTCGCAGCAGAAGCCACAATCCCCCGCGAAACCCCTGCCCCGTCGCCGGCAACAAAAAGATTAGATAGATTTGTCTCCATATCATTCGTAACATCGAACTTCATAGAATAGAACTTGATCTCAGGCGCATAAAGAAGTGTCCCGTCCTCTGCAACGCCTGGCACAACCTTATCCAGCTTCTCAAGTCCCTGTATGATATTCATAACAATCCTGTGCGGCAAAGCCATAGAAATATCCCCCGGCGTAACAGCTTTCAGCGTAGGAGTAACATAACTTTTGCCCAATCGCTCCCACGTTGACCTCTTGCCGCGCCTGAGATCGCGCAGTCTCTGGAGTATCGGCTTCCCCCCGCCAATCGTCGTTGCAAGCTTTGCAATCGAAATGCCATATTCAGTAGTATTCTCAACTGGCTCAGTCAACTTGATAGTAGTCAAAAACGCAAAATTCGTATTCTCGGACTTTTTGGACATCATAGAGTGGCCATTGACACCAACATAAGTCCCATAATCCTCTCGCGTAACAAACCCTGAAGGGCATGTACAAAAAGTCCTCACCTTATCATCATACTTATCAGAATAAACATGGAACTTAGGATCCCAGTTGATTTTAGTTGCTGGTTCCATCACATGATTTGCAACCTCTACTCTCACTCCCACATCAATCGGTGCATGGCTTGACTTAATATGAAGCCTCTCAGCCTGCTTCTCAAGCCACTCAGCCCCGCTCCTGCCCGCACCGACCATAAGATACTTTGAAGTATAAGTACTGACACCGCTCTTATTCCTCACAGCAACACTGAAACAATCACCATTAGTAATATTCACAACCTCTGTATTCAAAAGAAAACTGACATTACCCTTTGATTCAATATTCTTCTTGATTTTCGTAATCAGAGCAGGCAGTTTATCAGACCCCACATGCCTCTGCTTCACAGGAATATATCGTATCCCGACCCGCGAGCACCTCGCAAGAAGATCTCCTGTGCCCTTGACACCGCTCAGTTGATTGTGCGCCCCGTACTTAACAAAAACACTATCAATATAATTGATGATCTCCATCGCAGTCTTATGCGACACAAATTCAGTCAGATCACCGCCAACCTTATAATCAAGATTGAGCTTGCCATCAGAAAGCCCGCCTGCTCCCCCGACTCCGGACATGATATTGCATGGTTTGCACTTAAGACATCTTCCTACAGAATTAAGCGGACACGCACGATCCATTGCATCATGCCCCTTATCAATCACAAGAACTTTCATCTTCGACTTTACAGCTAACTCTAGAGAACAAAAAAGACCCGCAGGCCCTGCCCCGACAATAATCACATCATAATGCTGCATCAAAACAACCATAAACTTATAATCAAACAAGATTAAGTTCCAGAATAAATATACGACATCATCTATATAAATGTACTGACGGTAGATATTATCCTGTTTCACTAAAATCGATACCTACTTCTCTCATACTGCGCCCCGAAAGATAAAACCCGACATTCTTCGCACCTGCAGTTCTGGCTATCGCAAGTGCGTTACTAACTTCAGGCAACTCAATCATTCGGTCAGTAACCCAGTCTACAACCTGTACCTTGATAATCGTCTGCTTACCTGCTCTTTCACGCGCAAGCGCAGCTTTTGTAACATCACCCACCCACTCAGGCGGCTTCCCGGTAAGCACATGATACGCCATAATCACCATACAATCTGAATTCATGGAAAGCGCATCGTAATCCTGCCCGAAACTCGAAAGGCACCAGGGCTCATCCAGCGCGCATTCTGCATAGACATTAACCGCAACCTTTATCTCCGGATTAATTGCCTTGATCGCATCATTGACTTCTTTGACAATCAGACCCAATCTCTCAGACTTCCACCTGTGAAACGCATCACCTTGGGCAACCTTCACAGTCAATACACGGTCCGTATACTTAAAATATTCATCTCTGGTAAACCCATCAAAAACCTCGTCACTACCCCAGTACAAGTCATCCTGTAGCAATATCCCGTCAATGTCATAATTTTGGGTAATCTCTGCAAATACATCAACGATATATGCGCGATGCTCATCTGAACACGGGCTGATTCTCTTGTACCATCCAGTATTTGCAGTAATCTTTCCATTATCATTCCTTTTCAGTCTCATGCGGGGATATTTGTCATAAATCCATGGCACATCAAGAGTAGTCATCCACGCGAACACAGAAAGCCCGTTTTCATGCGCAACAGAAACAAAATCACCAAGAATATCCTCCCTCACAGGCGCAATATCAGAATCCCAGTAGACACCAACAATATCCTCATCAGAAAAGACCTGCAAAGCAACAATATTGGCACCGCCTGCCACCAGATCCGAAACCACGGCATCTGCTCCTCTTTTGACAACTGTCTTTGCATCAACCTGCACAAAATAAACATTTTCAGTATTAAGATTAGCGCCGGATGCAGTATCTCCATTGTCTGGAATCTGCGCGGGCAAAGTATATTTTACACTTGTGCTTAATGAATCGCTCTTTATAGCGCCATCATCATGCGAACGTAGGATATGCATATCCCCGTACGCAAAAACAAGTATGCACACAACCGCTGCAAGAACTAATCTAAAAATAAAACGCAGGCTCATTGCAAATCATCTTTGGAAATATCCTTTAGGAGCATAATCTTTGCGCTTCCATCATGCTCTTTGGACCTGGCCCATTCAATAACATTGATGAGTTCCTGAACCTTTGTGGGATCCATATTCGCGGAATCGTCTTTAAGCATATGATGATGAAACACAATCACGCAAACACCATACTTGTCAAACGCATGATTGCATGAGCTAATAATCTCTTTGTGGGTATTATAGCGCTTCTCATCCCAGTTATAAAAATATGTGGTACTGGGAAGATATAATAGACCGTCAACTTCCTTAAATGCGCGATTACCTTTAATGCCTGTCTGGCATGTGGACATAATATGCAGTGAGTCTGTGCTTTTCAATGCAATTCGCGTATTTTCATTATAGACACCATAGGGAGGAACAAATGTGACAGGTGTGATTCCGACAACATCTTCTATAATCCTGATGCCGGAATATATTTTACTCATCGCACTATCTGGTGAGCCATTCAATTCTATGCTCTCAAATTCATTGAGACTGTGATCATAGCCATGCAGTGCAAATTCTATTGATTCATCATCTTTGATGCTTTTCAGATAGTTGTATAAGACAGTATCATCATCCAATTTCCTGCCATCTATATTTGCAGGAACTATACCCAGTACATGTGAAACATTCATTCTTCTGAATAAGTCAGTAATATAAATCGCACTATTAACAGACCAGTCCGGTCCGATATCATCATCTCTAAACACAATGATCTTTTGTTTTTCATTGTGTACAAAGTGTGGCCTGCCAATGAAAAAGCTTGGGATTCTCAAATTATCATCAATATCCAATGATTTTGTATCTTTTGTCATATTCGCTTCAGTTATATGAAAGTACTCTAAAGTACTATCATCACGCGCAAAAAAGCATACCATAACTGCTAAAACTAGCACGGCAAGTGTTACCCTATTCATTATTAGTCATCTATCCTGATGTCCTTTAGAAGCACAATCTTAGCGCTGCCTTCTGCCTCCTTGTCTTTCGCCCAGTCAGCTACATCTGTGAGCACTTTGACTTTTGCAGGATCCATATTCCCACTGGCATCCTTGAACAGGTGATGATGCAGCATAATTATGCATATATTATAGTTACCCAGTGCATATTCGCATGAATTCTCAATATCCTCTGCTGTATTGGCACGATTTTCCGCCCAGTTATAAAACTCTGCAGTTACAGGAAGATGCAAAATACCGTATTTATCCTTTTTGAATGCTCTCCCGCCGGCAAAATCATCATACCCTGATGAAATGATATTTATCTTCTGCATACTCAGTGCCATAAGCGTATTATCACTATATTCATGGAACGGAGGCACAAATGTTACGGGTCTGGCGCCAATGGCTCTTTCAAGTATATTACGACCTCCAAAGACCTTAGTCATCGCAATAGCATATGATATGTCCCTGAACTCATGCATACTGTGATCATACCCGTGAAGTGCAAATTCAATGGACTTATCACTCCTGATACTTTTGAGGTAATCGCTTATAACCGGATCATCATACAACTTGTCATTATACTGATTTGCCGGGACAACAGACAATACTTGCGGGACGTTCCTTGCTCTCAGTGTTTCTGTAATATTAATCGCGCTCCTGTCAGACCAAAACGGACCTAAATCATCGCTTCTGAATACGATATATTTCTTTTTTGGAGGCGGTGCAGGCAGTATCTTATGTTTTCCAATAGTCTTAAGTTCCACACCCTGCTCTTCCTTTGACTTTACCCAATCCAGTACTTCTGCAAGCAATGCTATCTTCTCAGGATCAATGTTGTTCTCTGTATCCACAAACAGATGCGAATGTACCACGATCACACATGTCTCAAATGCGTCCATCGCATTTCCACATGAGGATTCAATCTCCTGCGCACTATAAAGAGAACCGGTACCCCAGTTATAAAAATCTGTTGTTGCAGGTATATTCCACAATCCGGGAGGATATTCCCTGAACCCATGCCCCATATCAATTGCATTCCACCCTGCTGAAAAATAATTCATACCCTGGCTATTTGCAGCATAAAGCGTGCTTTCATCATAAGCATAATATGGCGGAATAAAAGTGACCGGCTCCACATATAAGCTTTTCTTAATCATCTCTTTGGCATCTCTGATCTTTTCTTCTGCTGCATGCTGGCTTATCCCCAGAAACTCATTATAATCATGATTCAGTCCGTGTATGGCAATCTCTATTTTCGCGTCCGTGCTTATACTCTTCAGGTAACTCACAAGTTTTGGATCCTGTTCAAGCTGGATTGTACCTCCTGCAGTAATCGGCACTATTCCAAGAGTCTGTGGAATGCCCTTATTGCGCAGAAAATTAGTTACATATATAGCATTATCAACAGACCACCACGGACCGATATCATCATTCCTTATGATAATCGTTTTGCCCTTGCTGCAATCCCGTGGGCATGCACTAACTGTTTCAGATTCTTCGCATATCCCGTTGCCGCATACATAAGAATTATAGCAGTCAGTATCCTGCTCATCAATAACACCGTCACAGTCATTATCTATCCCATCAACACAATTTACCTCGTAATCCAGAACATCAATCCATCCTCCATTATAGCACAGTTTAACTGGTCTGCTGACACATGCGTACTCTGCAAAGCATTTACCATCTCCTGCGCATTCGTCCTCTTTGCAGCATATAGATTCAGCAGACCACAAATCAGGCTTGCAGTTTAAGTTATCGGCGCAGTCAGCGCCATTGCAGTTTTCTTCATATCCCACATCAATTGCTCCGATTGTCTTCACAAGCTTATTGTTGTCTTCGTCAGACTCCTCAACACGTCCTTCCCAGTCTATCACAGCAGAAACAGTAACTCTCTGTCCGCAATCCACACCAATCAAGGCGCATGTAAACCCTCCGGTAACATCGCATTCGCCGGGTGCAGGCACACTAAACCTGTAACTCGGATTGCCTGCAAATTCATCTGTGGTTCCTTCATTGCGAAGCTTTATTAAAAAATCACTATCACTTGAATCATCCCCAACATTGCAATATTTCACTTTAATATAGGTTGTGCCGTCATAATAAATATCATCTAGTACGAGGTCTGGCTTGCTTTCAGGAAGTGCAGGACCACCTCCCACCGATCCGGAAGGATGCGGTAACTTATTACTTTCATCAGCTTGCCTGTTATCTGTCTCGCCCTCAACTTCTGAATCATAGTCGATATTATCCACGTTATCTCCATTTGAATCATCAGACCTGCCACGGGATTCATCAATTTGCCCGTAGTCCGGCTCTTCCTCAACCACTGAACCCACGTCCATGCTATCTGCATTATTATCATCTTCTTCTGCTTCATCGCCTGTTTTCTTTTCATCATTCACAGTATCAGTATCCATATCCTCCTCACTCAGACTATCATGCTTGGGAAGCGATGCAACTTCTGAATCGTCAGCATTACTATCATTATCAAAAGTATCACCCATCCCGGAACTGCCAGCCTGATCATCGCCCACTTGCTGCGTTTGCGCATAGGCAGGTACAAGAGAAAATAAATAAGCAGATACAATAAAAAAAACAAACAAAAACTTTAATTTATTTGCAGACATACATTTCACCTATCAATTCGAAAAGTAACACCTGAAATCCGATATACTCAAGACAGGATGATGTCTTTAACTATATTCCAGTCGCAGAGAAAGCGGGAATATCAGATCCACCATAGATTACTGTACAGAAAACAATATAAACACCGTCTGTTCCAGAAAATAAATGGATTGTCTTATGAAAACGGAAAATAACAAGACGCTTCGTTGTTATCAATATCAGATGAAACCAGAAACTAAAGTAAAAACCTAAAGACTGTAGAAATATCAGTTCTTTTATTTCTTCTTCTTAAGTTTTGCAATCAATATACTCTTATTGCACTTTTCACATCGCGGCCTGTAAGGTTTCCTCGGGAATAACTCCTTCTTTTCCTGATCATGACCACAGAAAGGACATTTCAGGATATAGTGGAACTCTTCTTCGCCTCTTATGCGCCACATGACAATCTTACCTGTAGGTTCACCTTTTTCATTATCAAGCGTACGATTCGTGAAGTAATTTGTATCATTAATATTTGGAAAATCCGTCATATTATCATATGCTTACTAGAATTATAGCTTTATATTAATTGTTGTGATGAAATATATATAGTGAATCCACGAACTTTTCAATAGTATATGGATTTCCATATCACAAGAGTGCGTCTCAAACTTTTGGGCAGGCTTATAATCCTCATCCGTTGGTGATTTATGCTTAATTATAACTACAAATAGTTAGCCGGTTGACTATAATACAAAAAAGAGCAAAATCATTATGGCAGATAAATATATAAAATATAAACTGCAACCAAATATGAGTTCTTTTATGGAACAAAAAATATTCAAAGCGAGGTAATGTATATGAAAATTTCGAAAATAGCAGTGGATTCAAAAGATGTTGAGGTGGAGGCATCAGTAATCGAGGTAGGGGAACCAAGGACAGTAAACACGCGCTTCGGTCCAAGAAGTGTCGCAACGGCAGTCATTGAAGACGATACAGGAAGAATTAACCTGAGCCTCTGGGAAGACCAGATAACAACAGTTTCCGCAGCCAAGAAAATAAAGATAAAAGGCGCTTATGTGACAGAGTGGAGTAACAATCTACAGATAAACCTCTCAAAGCAGTCAGAGCTTGAAGTTGTCGAGTAAATTTTAGGGGTATACTGTACATTTTTTTATTATCGCGCCAGATATTCATCTCTGGTCATATTTTTTTCTTTTTGATATTTCAGATTATGTCTTTCTATAGATTTGTAGTTTTCAATATTTATTGCGTAATCCCGCTTCACCTATTATCGCACAAAAACTTCTGCAAGTAGAGCTCTGCTAGTCCCGCGAATTTCCCGAACTTCTTTTTTGCAAAGCTCCTGACCTCAAAATCATTCAATAGATCAACCCTGTAAGCGCTCTTGAATATCTTCTTAATCAGCCTATCAACATAAAAATAACCATAATCCCTTAACTGAAACAGCCGAAATATATCCATAGAATATGGTCCAAATCCCAGGACTTCACTCATCCTCATTAAATCTGTCTTGTCCTTTGACCTGAAATACCTGCACATATCAACAATAAACTTATCCCTGTATCCTACACCGCACTTCAAAAGGATCTGTGGACGCGCAAGAATCTGCCCCGGCTCCGGGAAATATACCCCTTCCCCGTAAGCATCAACAATCTTTCCAATTATTATCTTATACTGCCTGAAACTGACATTCTGTGAACAGATTATGCAGACTGCTGCCTCAAAATCAGAAAAAGCAGAAAGCAGCCGGTTGCCATATATGGAATCATAATGGCAGTTAAGCACCTTATCATCACGCACGATGGTATAGAAATCAGAAAATTCCTCATTAATCCCCAAGCAATATGAAACTCTCTCTTTTAGAAACTCAACACCTTCTGCATCAACATCCCCATCAATTTTCATCTCTAAATAATTTCCATCCTGGAAAAATTCCAGAAGTACCGGCTTTTTCTTATATAAGACAGTTCTTATGGGTGCATCACCAAAAAAAAAGAAAAACGGCTTATATTTTATGATATTAGATAAGCTGAAATCATCTGCCACAGGCATCTTAACAATCACTCAATCACCTGTGTATCCAATGTCTTTCATCACTTTGTCCACCCGCAGATGAAGTTCATCTGGCGTAGAATCATTGTTTATAGTCGCAGAAGCCATTGAAAATACCCCGTCAAGCCCTTTATTGATGACATCATCGTAATCCCGCGAAGATACATCGTCGATGCCAAGTGCATCAGCTCTTGTAATCCTTGAGCTTTTTGGTGCGCGGACCTCAATTAAAAAAAATTCATCTGCATTCCTCTCAAAAAATTCAACTTCAGCCGGACTCCTAAAACCCACAATACTGACCTTTCCGGAATCATGGCAACGCTCATAAATCATCTGCGCAACAATATCCAATCCCTTCGCTTCCCTGAGCTCATTTCCAAGTTCAAGCATTGTCCTCTTGGAGACATCCCTGTTGCACTTAACAAGTTCATCGCGCAAGACATCACTCATGACGTACTTCTGGAACCCGTACTTTGACTCAATATAGTCTGCAACAGTATCCTTTCCAGAACGTGCAAGACCGCATACGCCAATAATCTTCATAAGCATAACTCTGAATCTGCAGATATAAAAAATCATGTGCTAAAGAATCTCTCACCAAAAGACACATTCTTAACTAGCTTTCTTGCTTTTTCCTATCCCAAACGGGTGTACCTTAGCAGATACGTTACCATTGTGCGCATCAATATTGATTGCAACAATCGCAAGATGTTTTGTAATCACACTGACGATCCAATATGGTGCCTTTGCGCCATGCAGCGCAAAAAACAGCCTCTGTACCTCAAAAGACTTATAATTTTTTTCATAATACTCTTTGGCGATTTCAAGTGCACGATTTGCAGTCACCGCGAGATTAGAAATATCAATGGTATGTATCTGTGAACCCTCTGGTTTGAAGGGTGATCCTTCATCTTTTATACGCACTTCGTCACCCACGCTGACAGACATAATCCTGTGAACACTTCCATCATAAAAGTTCAACTCCCACGAACCGGTTTTCCAGTCGTCCAGAAACGAAAGCGCAGAGCAGAAGCGTTTTCCCTCCAGTTTCTCATCAACATCTTTTTGCTTATGCACTCTCTTGAGCGCTTCAATAATTTCCATAGTATCAACTGCATAATTTGGTAATCAACTTTATAAAATATCTGTAATTTCAGTCGATAACCATTGAAATTCTGGATAAGCCTACCTATTTCCAAGCTTCCTGATTATCGGCACAGGCATTACACTTAATCAATAAAGGCAAACAATTCAGGGGATACACGCGCTAAGTCTATCTTGCTGTATTCTGAGATGGCATGCGAACATGGAGCCCCGTGCAAACTACACTTGGATACGCAGCAATCCCGGTGAACAAAACCACCTTTATACTCACAAAGAACAAGATTATCTCCCCCTTTATGCAACTTATCATTACAGATTTTACAATTAACAGGCATAGTAAATTATAGGTTGAGCCTGTATATAAAGATTTCTTTGGCGAATTCCAATTCATATTTGCTTTCCTGAAAATGAGAACCCAACAATTATTCTTTTGGAGGCACATCATACTTGGAGGGGTACCTGCATGATAGAATATGAGGCATAAACTCCATGACAAGACTTATAATCTCATCCTCTGAAATTGCAGTGGTGCGCCCGTCAAGAAATTGCCGGTGAATTGATTCATACACCTCACGCATGCCGGGAGTGAACTTATCTACTTTTTTCTCAAGCTCAAGTAACTCATTGATCTTGTACACAAGTCCCGCAGTTCCTGATTTGTCTGTAATCGCGACCTGAACAGGGCGTTTCAGTATCTTTTTGGTATAGTCAATCGTCAAATTATATTCCTGATTGATTTCATATAATCAATATCAATTGACTATTTTGAAGACGATATTCTTCAAAAGCCAGGAACGCAAGTTCCATGATATGGCAATTCAACATAAAGGTCAATCATTGTTGGATTGACAATATCAAAAATATTGTATATCTCTTCATTCTTCAAAAGACCATCTGCATGGATTCCTGCACGCATCATGTTGAATTCAGATCCTACATAGGGCTTTGTCCTTGCGACTTTGGTTTTGATATTTTCCCTGAAATACCAGACTATATCTGTAATTATACTTAGGTCCATACCCCCAATACTCCCAGTAAGCCGTGCATATTCTATACAGAGCGCTTCAATCGGCGTATTGCCTGTTCTTTCGCCATACCCAGAAGAGTGCCATTGATACCTGCACAGCCATGCAGCCAGGCACTCGTAGCGCATGCAATCATCCTGTAAAAATCATTATGCCCATGCCACTCCAACTGCTCCTTTGGCACTCCTGCGTCATGAACCATGGTATAGATCTGTTTAGGTACACTTCTTGGAAGAACAGCACACTCATTAGACAAGCCAAATCCCCATGTGTCGCATAATCTTATCTTTACGCGCATCCCGGATTCTTTCTGCAAGTCCATCAGTTTGCGCGCAAGCGGTACTACGAATCCGTATACCTCTGCGCGCGTAACATCCTTTATTAATCTGTTTGGGTTATGGTTAGGTGCATGTTTTCCAGAAAATGTTATGTCAAAACTAATAAATAATGCAGAAGTTAAGTATCTATCCACTCAATATATTAACAAGTGACTCAATATGAAAACAGAACTATCATCCCTCGAAATCAGGGTGCTTACAGATGAGCTTAAATGTCTCATAGGCGCACGCATACAAAAAGTATACCAGGAAAAAAAGACAATGCATCTGTCGATGTATGTACCCCGGCAGGGTACAAAAACCCTTATAATCGGCGATGGAAAGATATTTCTTACAAAATATCGGCTCAAACACTCAGAAATCCCGACTGCCTTTGCGATGTATCTTAGGAAATACTGCAAAGGCCAAAAAATCACAAACATATTTCAGCATGAATTTGAAAGGATCGTGATACTTGAAATGGGCGAATACAATCTCATAATTGAACTATTCAGCAAAGGCAATGTAATATTTGCAGACAAAGACAATAATATATGGTCTGTACTTGAGCGCCAGTCCTGGAGTTCAAGAAAAATCAAGCAGAGAGAAGAATACAAATTCCCTCCTGCCGGAATCAACCCGATGAGCCTGACATGTGCTGTTCTTGAGAAATCACTTGCTGCATCAGAAAAACAACTCGTCGCATACCTTGCACGCGAACTGTCTCTTGGCGGTACATTCGCAGAAGAAGTATGCTGCCTTGCAAAAATAGATAAAAAAACGCAGTGCAGCACAATAAAAAAAGTAGGTGTAAAATCAATACACTCATCAATAAACACTCTCTTCAAAATGCCGAAAAAAGCCCAGATAATATACGAGAACAGTGCAGAAATAGACACACTCCCTTATGATACAAATAAATACAAGAGCTACAAGAAAAAGCATTACGACAACTTTTATGACGCTGTAGATGATTTCTTTGTAAAAAAAATAGCAGAAACAGAAGAAAACACTGAGCAAAAAAAAGTGACAAAGAAAAAAGATAAACTCATAAAAAGATACGATAACCAGAAAAGCGCGATTGAAAGCCTGAAAAAGCAGGAGTCTGAGTGCACAAAAAGCGCTGAGTTCATATACGAGTATTATCCGTCATTTGAAAAACTGATGGGTGCAGTAGAAAAGCACGGTCTGTCCGGTATAAAAAAAGTGATAAAAGAGATAACATCGGTGGATATGAAAACGAAAATAATAACTCTCAATGTAAAAGGCACAGAGATAAAGATAAATACCACGCAAACCCTGGCTGAGAATGCAGATAACTACTATAAAAAAGCGAAAAAAACAAAACAGAAGCAGGCTAGTGCATCTGAAGCCCTGAAAGAAACAGGGGAAAAAATGAAAGAAGCAAAAGAAGTGCCTATAAAAAAAATTGTAATTGAAAAAAAGACAGAACCATCCAAATGGTATCACAAATTCCGCTGGTTCATATCGGTGCAAGGATTTCTTGTAGTCGCAGGCAAAGACGCAACATCAAATGAGGTACTTATTAAAAAGCATACTGATGCGGATGATGTTGTCTTCCACGCAGATATTACTGGTTCTCCTTTTGTTGTTGTCAAGACAGAAAAAGAGATGCTGGACAAAAGCACCCTGAACGAAGCAGCGCAATTCACAGGCATATATTCGCGTGCATGGAAAGCAAAAGTGGGCACTGCAGAGGTATACTATGTAGCGCCTGAACAGGTGTCCAAAAAAGCGCCTTCCGGTGAATACATTACTAAAGGCGCATTCATGATATACGGCAAGAAAAACATAATGAAAACAGAATTAAGGCTAGGGATAGGATTTAAAGACAAGGAGATAATCACTGGTCCTGAAAAATCAATAATGTTATGCACAAAGAAATACATTCTTGTAGAGCCAGGGGACGAAAGGTCGTCTGTTCTTGCAAAGAAGATAAAAGCTGCGCTTTTTGCAAGATGTAACAAGGAAGAGCAGGAGTTCCTGCGCAAGATAAGCCCTGATGAGATCGCAAAAGCTATTCCGTTCGGTTCCGGTAAAATGATTTAGGCATCCAGACAAACTGCGCAACTGAAAGCTCTTTATAATCCCTGAGATTATATGAACTGGATTTCAACTGGAAATTAAAGGAAATAATAACATTCTAAAGTATCACTCTAATATAGCAACGACTGTGAAGTGACGCTTATGGCTAAGTCAAAAAAACAAAAAAGAACCGGAACGCTTACCTCTCCCGCAACCCCACCTCATCATCAATCTCATGTGCTATCTGCTTCATGCGTCGAATCGCCCTTTCCATGTCCATCTCAATCTCATTAAGCGTATCGCG
>QMVA01000014.1 GCA_003660865.1 Candidatus Nanohalarchaeota archaeon
ACGACCTCGCCACCAATATACTTATAATATTCGGAGGTTATTAAATGTTATAATGGCAACACATATCAGAAGAATGGGAAATTTCATTTCCTCTTATTCCTGATTGGGAATTATCATAGAAGAGAAAATGAAGTCTACTGCTTCTGAGACTCTGTTGAATCAGGCCTATCTTCTGGCTGACAGATACCGGGATACATTTGAACTCTGCCGGGGTAAAGAATCGATGGGGTGGAGTTACGGGTCTAATGCAAAAGGGCTGGCAGTCCCGTTTTTTCTGATGCTCCTGTGCAAAGAAGATGTGAATTCACTGAAAAATCTGAAATGGATATGGGATGGTGCTGTCGGCAATGCAGGCGAATATTATCTTCAATGCGATCAGGATATCCAGACGGGATTTCGTGCGGCAGTGGATAAGGTTTTTGAGTCGGTGCAGCTTTCAGATGATGAAGCGAGTAAGTATCTGGACTGGTGTGTTGATGAAACTAGGAAAAGAGTTGACGCAATTGTCGAAACTAAGCACCGCAGGAGTTACTGTAAGGCAGTTATTTTGCTTGGGGCTCTTGCTGAAGTGCTTGGAAGTAGGGGTATGAGTGCAGAGGGTTACAGGTTGATTGAAAAGTATCACAGGAAATATAATCATTATTCTGCTTTCAGGAAAGAATTGAAAGAGGCTACAGGAATGTAGATGTGGGGATTATGTGTGGTATATTTTATGGGTATGAGGTGGTGCTAATATGAAACCGGGTTCAAGAGATATAAAATATGACGTGCTGATTGAAGGTGCAGAACTTGAGGAGTTAAAAAAGTGCAGCGGAGCGATGGCGGAATCATTTGGACTGGACAGGAGGATTGAGAAATACCAAGGGAAACGCCCGATAGGCTTGTATCGCTGGGATATAGAGTGCTTGGTGATGGCAATTGAATGGGGCATTAATGATTTAAAAGTGAATCCCAATAAAAATGCTAAAGAGATTGCGATATTAGAGAAACTATATGCCAGGATGAAGAAACTTGAGGATGTCGCTTTTGATAAATTTAAGTGATTATGTATTTTGATGTACAGTATAAGATGGTTGCAGTATTATAAAGAAATAGATTTCTGCCCGGTTTGAGCGACCGAAGGGAGCGGAAACCGGGAGCTATGTTAACATTTTTAAGAATAAATTCCCGCTCGCAAAGGGCGCTTTCTAACTTTGCGCAATAGGCTGAAGCGCGTCATGCCCCCAGTCTATAGCGACCGAAGGGAGCGGTGAATGGGGGTTATTGACATAAGATAAGCAGGTGGTGGACATGAAGGAAATACATCCAGATGTTATCGAGGAAGCATTCAAAAAAATGGGAGAGATGACTCCAAAAAAAGTACATGAAATTATTGAACGTATGGACAAAGAACAGCCTCTTATTCTTGGCTATCTTATGGGAGTGGATGGCGATGCTTTAAATATGGATGAGCGGGAGGTATTGCTTTACTTAGGGGTTGTTGTCTGGCAGATTATATCACGAAAAGGAAAGGGGGAAGACACACCATTACCTGAAATTACAGAAGATATTTTAGATAATGCCGTAAAGTCAAATGAGAAGATGCTTGAATCTCTTGAAAATGTGTCATCAGATGATTTTACAGATTCTGTAGGGAAGATAATCAAGAATAATTCACACCCGGAACTTCTAAAAGTTGTTGTCGAGACATTGATGGAAGAGCCAGAGGATGATTGTGTGATAAGGGATGAGAATAAAGGGATGATGATGATTTACCTGAAAACGGTTATTGATTGTTTTAGCAGGTAATTCTATGGTTTAACAGGAGGGGGTGATGTTATGGCGCGCAGAGGTTGGGTTTTTAACCCGGGTTCGGGAGGTGTGAATATTCCTGAGGATGTTCAAGATGAGGTTAGGAAGCGCATTATGCGCATTGCTGATGAGCGATTCAAGGGGAAATATACCCGTCTTGATATTCGTTTCCGTGGACAGTTCTGCTATATTGATGCTTTTACTGATTCTTTGGTTGTTGATGACGATAGCAATCCTGAGGCGTGGGGTGAGACTAAAGAAGAGTATATTGAGAGGGTCAGGAATACGCCGACTCACTTGTGCCGGCTGCGATATTTTGGCTCGGATAAATGGGGGTTTGCTTCCTATACCTATAGCAATGAGAAGTATGAATTGTCTGTTTACCCTGACGGTGAGTTCTTTGGCAAGCCAGAGGAGGCGTTTATGAGTTCAGCGGAAATGTATCTGAATGATTAGGCAGATTAGTGTTGCCATGAAAAGAAGGAGTGCTGTAAAATGAGAGATGTACTGAATATGGGAAATGATAATTCAGGAACGTATATTTCTGCGAAGACCAGTAAGAAGACAAAAATAGTCATGATGTTTTTTTTTGGAAATTGTTGGAGTTGTTTTGTTTCTTGCTACGCTTGGGACTGTGGCTGGTTTTTTAGGTAAATTATACTGGATTCTGGATAATTTTAGTGCTTTTCGGGTGCAATATTGTTTTGTTCTTTCTGTTTGTGCTGTAATTTTGGGTGTTGGCAAAAGATATAAGATGAGTGCGCTTGCTTTTGTGTTTGCGATGCTGAATCTTGTTTTGATCCTGCCGTTTTATTTTGGAGAGGATGCAGGACATAGTGCGCAGGAACCGCTTAAATTGATGATGTTTAATGTTAATACATGGAATTCTGGTTATGATGCTGTGTTGGATTATGTTAAGGAAGTTGACCCGGATTTTGTCGCTCTTCTGGAACTTAATCCTGTGTGGTGGAGAAATATAGAGCCGCTGCTTGAGCGATACCCGTATTATGAAAAGAGATTGCATAGTGATAATTATGGTGTTGCTTTCCTGAGTAAATATCCTATGAACGCAGAGGTTGTTACGGGCCTCTGTAATCTTGATGTGCCAAGTATAATAGCTGATGTTGAATATGATGAACAGAAGCTGACAGTAATCACAACTCATCCATTGCCTCCGGTCGGTGAGTTATATTTCACTAACAGGAATCAGCAACTTGAAAATCTGGCGCAGTTGGCCAGTTCAATAGAAGGTAATATTATCCTTGCCGGCGATCTCAATACGGCTCCGTGGTCTGTGTTTTTTAGTGAATTTGTGGATGATTCCGGGCTGCGCGATAGCAGCAGGGGATTTGGAGTCCAGCCGTCATGGCCTACGATGGTGCCATTTCTCTATACTCCTATTGACCACTGCCTTGTTTCTGAGAATGTAGTTATTCATGACCGCCAAACCGGACCTGACCTTGGGTCTGACCATTTACCTGTTGTTGTTGAATTTAGTCTTTTGGATGAGTAAATTTGTGTGGTCTATTAGGTGAGTGACTTTATGACACCTGTCATCAATTTTTATTTTTGCATGCGAAATACTTATCATGGGCACTGCTAATGTAATCATATTCCAGAAAGGTCATGATATTGCTGTTGAGTCTGATACTGCGCTTGATGTAGCGCATCTTGTGCCGCTTGAGGATGAGGTAAAAGAGCCGCTTCTTGTGAGGGAAATGTCCTCTTATAAGACTAATCTCGAGTACAAGTACAGGGTTCTTCCTATGCATTATTTTTCTGTTAAGGATGCGCTTGCGAAGGAAAAGATCACTGTCAAGTTCAGGGATGAGAATAAGTTGAGCTTCAGGACAAAGCTTAAGGTTACGCCAAGGGATTACCAGGCGCAGGCGCATAAGATGTGGGTTGGAAATGATATGCGGGGTGTTGTTGTCCTGCCTACAGGTACAGGTAAGACTATTCAGGCGCTTATTGCTATTGATTATCTCTGTGAGAATACGCTGGTTGTTGTGCCTACAATTGACCTGATTAAGCAGTGGAAGATGTCTGTTGTTGAAAACCTGGGTGTCCGGGAGGATGATATTGGTGTTTTCGGGGGCGGAGAGCATGAGATTAAGGCAATCACGATTATTACGTATGCATCTGCGCAAAAGTATATCAGTGCGCTTGCAGTCAGGTTTGATCTTGTTATTTTTGATGAAGTGCATCATCTTCCAAGCGAGGTTTACAGGACTATTGCCATGGGACTGATTGCAAGGCACCGCCTTGGGCTTTCTGCGACCCCGGAAAGGGCAGATGAATTGCATCTGGACCTTGATGATCTGATTGGCCCTGTTGTTTTCAGGAAAGAGCATGAGGATGTTTCTTCGTATATTGCGAATTTTAAACTTGAGAAAATCAGTGTTAAGTTGAGTGATGAGGAAAAGGAGAGGTATGATGAGAATATGAAGATATTCAGAAATTTTCTGATTTCAAGAAGAATCAGGTTTACCGGACCGCGGAGCTATTCCAGGATTGTCATGATGTCGGGGCGAAGCAAGGCAGCGTATGATGCGCTGATTGCGCATAATGAGGCAAGGAAGATAGCGCTTAATGCTGATGCGAAGATAAAAGTTGTGCTTGAGTTGCTTGAAAAGCACAGGAAGGATAAAGTGATTATATTTTCTGAGTATATCTCTATTGTTGAGATTATCTCAAAGAAGTATCTTATTGCGCTTATTACGTCAAAGACCGGCAGGAAAGAAAGAGAGACAATTCTTTCTCATTTCAGGGACGGGACTTATACGAAAATTGCAAGCGGCAAGGTGCTTGATGAAGGGATTGATGTGGCGGATGCGTCTGTCGGCATCATTATTAGCGGGACCGGGAGCAAGCGGGAGTATATACAGAGGCTTGGGCGAATATTGCGGCCTAAGAAGGATACTGCTGTGCTTTATGAGCTTGTGAGTGAGAAGACGCTTGAGACCAAGGCGGCAAGCCGGCGGAAACTGAAAAGGAAGGGAGAGGATAAATGAGAAATGTATCTATACCTGTTGCCCTGATTAAGTTCCGGCGAAAGCAAAGGGAGAAAGGCAAATATATTGTGCCTTTCTTTTTGAAGGATGAGGATGAGATGAAGATAGAGCAGGTGGTTGAATATTATGACAGCATGTGCGACAGGAAAATAGGGGATTTTGATGAGAAGAGAATTATTGAGATTATGGATGATATGAAGGTCGGGCGGGCTGTACAGTTTGTTATGGGTAATTTTTACTGTTTCAGGAGTCCTGATTTTAGTGGGTATTTTTCTTCGCGGGATGTTGAGGTCCTGGATAAGATGGGTGTTTCAAGTGCTGGATCATTGAGAGGACTGTTGTTTGAGTTTGTTAATGAAAGGTATGGGGGGTTTTGTGGTGCGCGGGACAAGGTAATTTTGGAGTTTGGTGATAAGTGGGGGTTGGGGGATGGTGTTGATGATGCGCTTTGGAGTGACCAGGATGATGAGAAAGTGCTTGGGAAATGCGGGGATGTTAAGGATGTTGTGCTTTTGTATAATCGCGGTGTGATTAAGACTCTTTTTTCGAATTCTGAGAATGTCAGCATAGTGCTTCCTGAACTCCCCGGGAGGATGATTCGAAGAATATATTTGCTGTGCAAGTATAATGGTGTGCTTTGTGATATTTCTGTTGAAGGTGAAGGTGAAGGTGAAGGTGAAGGTGAAGGTGGAGGTGGAAGATATGTCCTGGAAATATCCGGGCCCGTGGAGTTGTTTGGGAAGCCGGAGAAGTACGGGCACAAAATCGGCAATGTGGCCATAGGGATTTTCGGGGTTCTTGAGTGTGTAGAGTATTCTTTTACGTCTGTTGTTTTCATCAAGAACAGGAAGTATGTGTTTTCTATGGCAGGAGAGGAGGTTAAGAGAATGGGACTGAGAGTTGGTGTTGTGGGCGCTAAGGGGGATGAGTTTGATAGTGCGCCTGAGGAAAAGTTTTTCAGTTTTTTCAGGGATGAGAAATTGTCGTGGAAAGTTGAGAGGGAGCCTGCGCCGATTGTAACTGATGAGTTTGTTTATGTGCCTGATTTTTCGTTTTTACGGGGGAATTCGAAGGTGTTTGTTGAGATTATGGGGTATTTTACTGAGTATTACCAGAAGAAGAAAATCTGGAAATTGGGGCGTATGAAGGAGATGGATGTTCCTATGATTATTGTTGCAAACAGTACGTATGATGAGGGGATTAAGAGGGAGATTGAGGAGGTTGGTTATCCTGTGGTTTATTTTAAAGGGAAGAATATTCCTTATGGACCTATTTTGAGGATTCTTGAAGAGAAATTTAGTGATTTTGATGAGAGAATCAATGTGATTGAGGGTGAAAAGGGGAGGATTGCGGCTGAGATTGATGGGGATGTTGCGCGCGCAGGGTTTGTTCCTGCGGGTTTGCTTAAGGAGAAGTTTGGGTGCTTTACTGATGATGAGTTTGATGCATGTATGGATGTGATTGGTGTTAATGGGGTGTATATTAAGGGCGCGGGGGTTTTTTCTGCATCTAAAATTGAGGAGTTGCGGGGAATTGTTGAGGTTGCGTGTTCAAAGAAGAGGGATAGGGCGTATGTTGCCAGAAAGTTTTTGGATGCGGGGGTTGATGTTGTTGATGTGGTGGTTGGGTATCTTGGGTATGCGATCAAGTGGCAGGGGCTTTCTAAGACTCAAATCATAAAGCAAAAGAAAAGGAGTTGAAATGACCAGCAATCCCCGCTTAAGCTTAAATTATTTTTTGTCCAGAAACGAATACAGTAAATGAAATCCATTATTATATTTCATGTAAGTTATATAAAAATATTTACGAGATGTTAAAAACAAGATAAAATTAAATTGGTCAGATGTATGCGTTTTGAATTAAAGCGGGAATTGCTGTGAAATGACTATGCACGGATTTCTTGAGGTTATTGAAAAAGCAAAGGCAGAAGCAAATGGAAACTATTCTGCGTATTCCCCGAATTTGCCGGGCTTGCGCGGCTACGGGTAAAATACATGATGAAGCAGAGAAGAATATGTATAAAGCAATCAAAATGCATGTTGAGGGGCTGATGGAAGATTGTTTGCCTGGTTCGAAATCACATACTACAGCAGAATATGTTGTTATAAATAAGTAAAATAAAGAACAACAGCGCTTAATCAATCCCCAGCGCCGTTCTGATCTGGTGTATGTCCATATAGGGATCACCTATTTTTTTGTTGCGCTCGTATTGATTTTCAATTATTTTTAATAGTTCTTTCAGCGCTATTTTGCCGTCTTCTGTTTTTGCTGCCTGTCTCGGGGTCATGCCATCTAGTTCATCCTGATTAGTGTCAAGCCATTTGAGAGTATATGTTTTAAGGAATTTCTCTGACATGCGTTTAACATATTTTGAGTTTTTCTCTTTTTCTTCTTCCACTGTGTCTGGTTCATCACTCTTTCTTTTTGCAAGATGGGACATGTCTTCGTGTGTTGTCCCAATATGCACAATACTACCTAAATCTATAATTTGGGCAAGCAGTTTTTTTGCTGATTCAAGGCGCTCTTTTGACATACATTCTATATATAGCCTGTCTTTTGTAAGTGTGAAGTTTGCGATATATAAACACTGTTCATCTTTATCATTGTAGCATAATGTCAGATACGTGTGGTAATTATCGCCGGAGTTGTATTTCTGTTTTTGTTTCATTAAATTTGGATCATAAGGGAGAAGGTAATCATATCTTAGACCGTCTTTTAGTTCATCGTCGTGACCCATGAAGCGGCACTTGTCGTCTGTGTCAAAAAACAGTTCTACAGGGAAATAACTATTTACCCTGTAAGTAGATTTGCTAATGCAGATTGTATGACCTTCATACGTAATAGGTATATACTCTTTAGCATTGTAATCCTGCATAAATTCATTGAATATGCGCGGGCGTTTATTCACAAATTGGCTTATGGTTAAAGTGTCGTTGTTGGCAAGGAGGTATTCCTGGAGCCTGATGTCAATGTATTTTATTAGTTCATCTTTGACATTGTTCGGCAACCGATACCTGCGCCGGATGTGTAGTATTCCCCATACATTGGGATAATATGGCTGAACAGGATATCATAGGTGAGTAAATCCTTTGATGATGAGACATCATTCAGGTAAAATTCATTGCCGGAGATTATGTCTTTTAAATAGACGCCTTTACCGACTACTACTTTTTGCACTTCAAATATCCCGTAGTATGCTTTCATCCAATCTGTGAGCATTGAAAGTACGTTTGGAGGAAGTTTGTTTTTGCGTCTTTGGTAGTATAGTTCCAGAAGTGGAATATTGTGGTCTATCAGGCGGTATTCATGAATATACCATTCTGTGAACTCACGGTATTTATCCTCATCTATGTCTCGCATTGAAGAGGTGTCTTTTTCGTTCCAGAAGAGCATCCATGCATTTCTGAGATCCTCTCCAAATTCTTCGCATCTCATGAGTATCTGGAGCTCTTTTCTCAGGAAGTTCTCGGTTTTTCTCATGTCTTTGGTCCTGATGACTTCTGATTCTGGCTTATTCATACAGCATTTCTTGTACTTTTTGCCTGAGCCGCATGGGCATGGGTCGTTTCTTCCAGTTTCCCTGTGTGCTTATTTGATGGAAAAATACTTATTTGTGAGTGTAGCGAGGGCATAGAATTATAATTATTTGTGCGCTAATTGTCTGTTGGATATCATGAAGAAAGAAGATGCTGCAATAAAGAAACGCGTGCGCAGGCAGACGAAGGATGCAAAGACAGATACTAAGGCGCAGAGTCCCGGGAAGAAGAGAAGAAGTTCTGCGGCAATGAGGAAAAAGGATGATGTGAAGCAGGAGAAGTTTCGTGTTTCGGGGCTTGAGCGCAGTTATTTTGCGATGGCGCTTGTTGTTGTTTGTGTGATGGGTTTTTGGGTTGTCTTTTTGTGGGATGAGCCTGTCAGCCCTGATGGGAGGGTGGTTGAGTTTTCTTTTGTCAATGATAGTCTTGATGATGATGTGAGTGATAATTCGTCTTTTGAGATTTTGGAGGAGCAATATGCGCAGATTGTGCATTGTAATGAGTTTATTGCACGCAGGGAGTATAATGAGAGTATTGAGTGCCTGAAGAAAGCTTATAGTATGAATGAGGATAATGCTGCTGTTGTGGTGGGGCTTGGGAATATTTATTTTGATGAGGGGGATTATGATGAGGCGTGCGAGTATTATTCTAAAGCTGTTGCGCTTAATGGGAGTGATAAGAGGCTCAGGTATAATTATGCGCTTGCGCTTGAGATGATGAATAGGAGTGATGATGCTATTGAGCAGTACCGATTGGCAGTTGAGATTGACGAGGGTTATGTTATGGCCATGAATAATCTCGGGGTTCTTTTGCAGAAGTCAGGCCTGCTCAATGAGTCAAGGGATCTGTTTGAGAGTGCGCTTGCGCGGGATTCGAATAATACTGTTGTTCTTTTGAATTATGCTAATGTCCTTTCTGAGATTGGGGCTAATAGTGAGGCTGAGGCGAGTTACCGTAGGGTTATTGAGATTGATGCTGATTATAAGGAAGTGTATCGGAATTTTGCGCAGTTTTTGTATAATAGCAAGAGATATGCTGAGGCTAAGGATATGATGGAGAAGGCGGATTGATATGAATTTGTATGATATCACTGAGAAAGATGTCAGGAAGATTGCGGATTCGGGTGCGATATTGAGCCGGGGTAAGTCATATTATAAAAACAATAAGATTAAATCCATGAATGTGGCTGATGGCATTATTGCTGCTAAAGTGCAGGGAAATTACGGGACATATAATGTTGAAATATCTATTGATGAAGATGGTGATATTGAGGCAGATTGCGACTGTCCATATGACGGGTGGGGATGCAAGCATATTGTGGCTGTGCTGTATAAGTGGATTAATGAAAGGAGCAGGAGGCAAAGAGATATTATTTCAGAGTATAGACCAAAAGGGAAAGAGAAAGGCAGAAGGTCAGGGATATATGCAATTACATTGAATGAGATTTTTAATGATACTTCCAAGGAGTCGCTTGTTAGGGCTTTTGATCTTGTGAATACGAAGAAAGTGAAGATATTATCTATGAAAGTTGAGCAGGTTACGGCTGAAGTGTATGATGCCAAAAAGGAAGTTGTTGTTTTAAGGTCAGAGGAGGATTCATTTGGTTATCGTCCTAGTAGGGAGTGCTCGTGCGGGGTTGGACATTACGGGACGTTTTGTGCGCATATGGCAGCGGTGATGCTTTCGGTGTTTTTGAATAAAAATAAGGATCAGAAAGAGGCGCTTTTGAAATATGAAAAGAAGATTCGCGTTGAGGTCAGGGATGAAAAGTATGCTTCGCTTGTCAACAGCCTGGATTTTATCAGGAGTGATGATGATAAGGTGAAGCAGAAATATGAGTTTATGTTCAGTATTGAGAAGATGAGTGAGAACATATTTATTTCACTGAATAAGGGGCTTGTTCTTAAGAGGGGAGGAATTGGCACGCCGTCGAGTGTATCGCGGTCTATTCTTAAGAAATACTACAGTACGATGTCAAGGACGAAGAAGAAGGCGATTGATTCGCTAATTTATGCGCAAGAGAGCAGCTGGGGCAGCAGCATGAATATGACTATCAAAAGAAGTTCTGAGAGAACGTCGGATACTGAGATACTGGGGCATTTGAGGCAGCTTTACAAGGAATGTGCGGTGTGTTTTGCGAACTGCTCACTGCCGGATGCCAAGGCGTTTGTTGATATTCGTATTGAAAAGAGTAGTGGGGATTCCAGGACTTATGTGCTGAAAATATCTGCTAATCTTGACGGGAAGATATTTGATCTCAGTGACCATAATGCAGCGATTGTGGGTAAGGATCCTTTGTGGGTGTATGCTTATGATGATGAGTTCAGGCACCCGGTGCTGTTTGAGATGGGGTGCGGGCAGCCGGATATTATTAAGGCGCTTGCGAAGCATTCTTTGACGGAAATAGGACCGAAGCAGTTGAAGGATTTTATTGAGAAGTATTACCTGAAGCTTTCTAGTCTCGGAGAGATTGTTTTGCCGCAGGGGTATGATGTTGTTGAGAAGGTTATGGAGCCTTCGCCGCGTATTTTTCTGAAGGATTATGGGGATATGTTCTGTTTTGAGCTGAAGTTTCTTTATGGGAAGGATGAGGTGAATTATGGAAGCAATACAGATATTGTGTTTAGGGATGATGATGATAAACTTGTGAAAATTAAGCGCAATAAGGATGAAGAAAAAAGATTTTATTCTGTTTTGCTTGACAATCATACTGTTGAGAGCAACGGGGTGCTTGTGCCGTCAATTGACCCGTATATGTGGCTTGTTGATGTTTCCAAAAACCTGATTTCGCTTGGGTTTGAGATTTACGGGGCTGATAAGTTGTTTAATGTTAGGATTAGTCCGGATGATGCTAAGTTGAGGCTTGAGGTTTCGAGTGGTATTGACTGGTTTGACCTGAATGGTGATGTGAGTTTCGGGTCTGAGAAGGTGGGTTTTGATGAGCTTATGGGGGCTTTGAATAAGCATGAGAGGTTTGTAAAATTGAGTGACGGCAGGATGGGGGCCATACCGAAAAAGTGGCTTAATAAACTATCTGGTGTGACAGGTTTTCTTGGGCAGGGAGATGGTGAAGATACGGCAAGGGCATCTGAATCCCAGATTGCGATTATTGAGGCATTGATTGATATTGCTGATGCATCGAAAGTTGACCAGAAGTTTGATGAGATCAGGAAGAAGTTCAGGGGTTTCAGGGAGATTAAGGACGTTGAGCTGCCGGGTAATGTTAAGGGCGAACTTCGGGATTACCAGAAGGCAGGGTATAACTGGCTGCATTTTTTAAAGGAGTTTTCGTTTGGCGGGTGCCTTGCTGATGAAATGGGGCTTGGGAAGACGCTCCAGATTTTGAGCCTGCTGCTTTATGAGAAAGAGCACGGGAATAAGGTGCCGTCACTTATTGTTGTTCCGACATCGCTTGTGTTTAACTGGGTGAATGAGGTTGAGAAGTTTACGCCGGACCTTACGGTGCATGTCCATCACGGGCTTGGAAGGGCTAAAAAGATTGATCAGATTGTGGATACGAAGTGTGATCTGGTTATTACTACTTACGGGACACTTAGAAATGATCTTGAGATGTTCAAAAAGAAGAAGTATCATTATGTTGTGCTGGATGAGTCCCAGCAGATCAAGAACCCGCTTTCCAAGATTGCGAAAAGTGTGTATACGCTGAAGTCGAGGTACCGGCTTGTGCTTACAGGGACGCCGATTGAGAATAATTCTCTTGAGTTGTGGTCCCAGTTTGCATTTCTTAACCCCGGGCTGCTTGGGAATATGGATTATTTTAAGAGTTCTTTTTCAAAGTGCATTGATAAGGATAAGGATGAGGATAAGATGGCGGCTCTTAAGAATATGATCAATCCTTTTTTGCTGCTTCGTAAGAAGGAGACTGTTGCCCGTGATCTTCCTGATAAGCAGGTGACTGTGGTTTATTGTGAAATGGACGTGCGGCAGAGGAAGGTGTATGATTACTGGAAGAACAAGTTTCGCGAGGAGATTATGGAGTCTATACATGAAAAGGGGTTTAACCAGTCGAGGATGAAGATTTTGCAAGGGTTGATGAAACTGCGGCAGATCTGCAATCACCCGGTTCTGGTTGATGAGAGTTATGCGGGGGATTCGGGGAAGTATAATGTTCTTATCCGCCAGATTGAGGAGGTGATTAATGAGGGACATAAGGTCCTGATTTTTTCGTCTTTTGTTAAGATGCTTAAGGTTTTCAGGAAGCATTTTGATGATGAGGGTGTGAGGTATTCTTATCTTGATGGGAGTACGAGGAAGAGGGAGGATGTTGTTGATGCGTTCCAGAGGGATGAGGAGATACTTGTGTTTTTGATTAGCCTGAAGGCTGGCGGGCTTGGGCTTAATCTTACTGCAGCAGATTATGTGTTTATTGTGGACCCGTGGTGGAACCCGGCTGCGGAGATGCAGGCGATTGACAGGGCGCATAGGATTGGGCAGGACAAGCCGGTGTTTGTGTATAAGGCGATTACGAAGGATAGTGTTGAGGAGAGGATTCTTGAACTTCAACAGAGCAAACTTGAACTAGTCAAAAATGTGGTTACGATTGAGGAGGGGATTTTTAAGAAGCTTGGCAGGGAGGATATCAAGAAGATGTTTGGGTGAAAGTTATGGATAAAAGTGATTTGCCGCAGATTGTGCTTGATGTGGGTTTTAAACGGATAGAGTTTTCTTTGATGTATCGCGCATGCACTAATCCGGAATGCGACCGCAGCGGGGTCACTATTCGGTTGGTAAATGATGTACGGGATATTTCTTTTTTTATTGATTTTGAGACCGGGACCTATGAGGATGGGGATTACAGTGAAGAGGTTAGAGAGATTATTGAATCTTTTATTGTGTTTATGAATTCTTGTGAGAATGAATCTTATAATCTTGATTTTTTCAAGAGATATTATAAGGAAGCGAAAAAAGACGGGCAGATCAGGGAAGATACAATCAGTTCATATAAGCCAGGTATGATGATGTTTTATCATGGTATTTTTGTAAATGCAGATATTTTTGAAGTAAAGTCCGGAGACAAGGTGTATCTTTTGCGTGATCAATATTGCGTTAATCCGGGATGTGACTGCAGTGATATAGGGCTGGATTTTTTTGAGAAAATACCTGTCCAGAGTATTCAGGATTCGGATTTTTCGATTACATATAATTATGCTGATGGACGTTTTACTGTAGCTAAATGTGCTGACAGGAACAGGTTGAATGCGATGGTTGGGTCTTTTGGCAGTGAGATGAATGAGATGTTCAAAGAAAGGCATGAGCGGATTAAAAAAGAGGTGGCTCCGCTTATTTCGGATAAATTTAAGCAGCGGCGAGGGCTGATTAATATGCTGAAAAGTAGTGTTGGAAGGAATGACCCATGCCCGTGCGGGTCAGGTAAAAAGTATAAGAAGTGCTGCCTGAATAAGGAATAGGGTGGTGATTGTGTGGGAAAAAAGAAACCTGAACTGAAACTGAAGTATAAGTTTTTCTTTAACCAGGATAAGGATGCTGCTTTTACAAGATGCCCGAAATGCAATAATATGACTAAGGTGAGGAAGCTTCCGTTTGTTATTCATCTTGAGAAGGTACGGAATTTTATTTCTGTTAATATGGAGTGCAAGTTCTGCCCGTATTGTGATTTGTTGATTGCGAGGGCGCAGGAGGTTGAAAATATTGTCTGTTCTGTTCTCGGGAAAGAGGAAGTTGATAAATCAGATTATGAGGTGATTGGGACTCTTGAGCGGAAGATATGGAAGAAATCAATGACGATTCCTCTTTATCCACATGAGCTTCTTGATTTGATGTATTTTTTTAAGGATGTGTGGGAATTCAGCCCGCCGGGATGGTACAAGCAGGAATGAATGGTTGAAATGAATTTCAGGCAAAGAGAGAAGTATGAAATGTCATTGAGTTTGACGTTAGAGTATTTCAAAGAGGGTAATTCTATGCCTGAAATTGCGTATAAGATGAAGCTTGCATTTTCTACAATTGAGAAGCATCTGCAAAGGTTGCTTGCGGATGGGAGGATAGGTATTGGTGAGGTTCTGGATGAGGGTAAAATCGGGATGATAAAGGGCGCAATTACAGATTGCGGCTCATTAAAAGAGATGAAAGCAAAATTGCCGGGGGATGTCACTTATGCACAGATCAGATATGTCCTGATTTGCGAGGGGAAGTTCAAGATGAGGAAGGCACCGATTGAGTCGGCGGTTAATACATATATGGGTAATTATTGCCATAGGAAGTGCTTCAGGCATGAGAATATTATTTTCGGTTGTAGGGATAAGTTTGCGATTCTTATTAAAAAAATTGGGGATGTTCCGATAACGTTTAGAGAGTTTAGGGAGATGATGAATAATGATGATATAAAAATTTGTCGGCTTCTGCCTGAGAAAAAGAGGATGTATGTTTCATGGAAGTGTTTTGAACGTATGAGCAGGATGGATAAAGATTTCTGGGATGTTTCAGACAGGCAGGAGAGGATAGATGCTTGTTTGAGCTAAATGTGTATGTAAAATGGTTGGTGAAGAAGATGATACGAGTCAAGAAAGAGGATGGAAAAATCAAGGTTTTTTTCTTCTATGACAAGGATTATATTGCTAAGATTAAGAGCATAATAGGATATAAATGGCATGCTGATGAGAAATGTTGGAGTATTCCCTGTTCTGAATCCGGTAGGCTTTTGTCTGTGTTTGATGGAGTCAAAATTGAGGGTGATGGAGCGCAGATGGAAGATTTGAGAAGGGAGCTTGTTTCTAGAAAGTATAGTCTGAATACGATTAAGGGTTACATTCACTATAATGAGAAGTTCATTCAGTTTGCGGGTAAAGGCGCTTGTGAAATTGGTAATGATGATGTGAAGAGGTATTTGTTTTATCTTGCAGAGGATAAGGATTCTTCTGCTTCAACTTTGAATGGTGCGATTAATGCGCTGAGGTTTTATTATGGGGAGGTTTTGAAGAGACAGTTTGTTTATGATATTAAGAGGCCGAAGAAGGATAAGAGGCTGCCTGTTATTTTGAATCAGGAAGAGGTTATGCAGATACTTTCATCTGCTACGAATATAAAACACAAAGCAATCTTAGGGCTTGTTTATTCTGCTGGTTTGAGGGTGAGTGAGGTTGTGAAGTTGAGAGTTGAGGATATTGATGCTGAGAGAAGAATGATTCATATAAGATGTGCAAAGGGAAGAAAGGATAGGTATACTATGCTTTCGAGTGTAGCATTGGATATGATGAGGCAGTATCTGAAAGAATATGGTCAGTCTATATGGTTATTTCCCGGCAGGGATAGGGAAAAACATATCACGATTAGGAGCGCTGAGAAGATATTTTCGAATTCATGTAAGAGAGCAAATATTAAGAAGAATGTTACGGTTCATTCTCTGAGACATAGTTTTGCTACACATTTACTGGAAGGAGGTACAGACCTTAGATACATTCAGGAGTTGCTTGGCCATCAAAGTTCAAAGACGACGGAGATATATACTCATGTGAGCAATAAGGAGATAAATAAGATTAAAAGTCCTTTGGACAGCTTGCAGATAAAAATGAGTGAAAATGATAGTGAAGATGAAAAT